>CALGIV010000050.1 GCA_937914785.1 uncultured Eubacteriaceae bacterium
ATATTGCCTGCGGTATTTCCGTGCTTTCGCCTCACTAAGGTTCCCCTTTGCCTGCTTGTCCGGCCCCTTTAAAATACCGTCCAGAAAACTTAAACGATGGATCGGCGTCGGGCCGTATTGCATGATCGCCTCGATATGCTGTGCCGTACCGTAACCTTTATGACTTTCAAAGCCGTACATTGGATAATCCTGTGCATACTCTGTCATCAAACGGTCCCGCGTGACTTTGGCGATGATACTCGCCGCCGCCACACTGTAATAAAGAGCATCTGCCTTATGGGCAGACTTCTGCTCAATATCGAGATTTAATCGCACAGCGTCGATGAGCAGCACATCCGGCTTGACATCAAGTTTGCCAACCGCCTGATTCATCGCACGCTTCGTCGCATTCAAGATATTGATTTCATCGATAACAGTATGCTCTACGATACCGACGCCAACAGCGACAGCGGAACGCATAATCTCGTCATAACGCACTTCACGCTGCTTTTGCGAAAGCTTCTTACTGTCGTCAATGCCGGCAATAGGCTGCGCGTAGTCCATTATGACGGCGGAAGCGACGACAGGCCCGGCCAGCGGACCGCGTCCGGCTTCATCAATACCGGCAATTTTGATCATATGCCCATTAAATAATGCCCGCTCCGCTTCGATCATCTGCATCATACGCGCCTCTTCTTTGCGCTGCTTTTCCGCTCTTCGATTCAGCGTATGCGCAAAAGCCTGCACAGACTTGCGTTGATCTGACAAAAGCGCCGCAACAATATTTTCGTGTTTCGACGCTTTTAACGTGTTTGCATATTCTTTTACTTCATTTAACGACATTTTCGAAAAGTCCATCATTTTTCCTCCGGACACTGCAGGCTCATCCTGCCGATTTTGCCGTTCTTAAACTCATCGTAAAGCGTATCCGCCAGGCGGTTTAAGTCTACTTCTCCGCCGCGCATAAAAAAGCCGCGCCTCCTGGCAATATCTTCTAATACGACGACACTGTCGTCATCGATCGCCTCAAGCTTATAGCGCGATAACAGCAGCGCCGGATAGTACCGCCGCATAAAATCGACGATTTCGATGCAGGCCTCATATTTATCAAAGATAGTATCCTTCACACAACCGATGGCCGCGAGGCAAAACGCATCGTAGTCACTTTCGATTTTCGGCGCCAGCACGCCCGGCGTATCCAGCAGATGCAGCTTTTCATCGATGCGCAGCCATTGATTGCCGCGCGTTAATCCCGGCCGGTTTCCCGTCTTTACACCGGAACTGAATGTTAAGCTGTTGATCAACATCGATTTGCCGACATTTGGAATTCCCGTGACCATCGCGCGCACGGCACGGTTATAGCGCATCTTACCGGCGGCTTCATCGATCAGAAGCTCACGCAGCTGCTTTATTCCCTCTCGTGCCATCGCATCGGTAAAGACACATAATTCTCCGCCCGCCGTCAAGTGCGCCATCCAGTTCTCACTGATCTGTTTGTCGGCAAGCGTCGACTTATTGTAAGCGACGATGCGCTTTTTACCGCCCAGAGCGGATGAGAGTACGTCGTTACGGCTTGCCAGCGGCGCACGGGCGTCGCAGACTTCGATGACGATATCGACGGTTTTAAGTTGTTCTTTCATCAGGCGCGTCGCCTTTGCCATATGTCCCGGATACCACTGTACTTTCATCGCTGTTCATCGTCGTAGCGGTATGGTGAGCCGAACTCCGACAACGGCCACAATACACAAACTACCTTTCCTTCTATCTTCTTTTCTTCAATAAATCCAACTTGCGGATTCCGGCTGTCCTTGCTGCGCGGACGGT
>CALGIV010000051.1 GCA_937914785.1 uncultured Eubacteriaceae bacterium
GAAAGCAAGGGCGAAGCTTTCTTCCGCCAGGCGGAATGCGACGCAATTGCAGAATTCGGGCAGAAAAGCGGCCTGGTCATCGCTACCGGCGGCGGTGCTGTGCTCAATGAGCAAAATGCGTTAAACTTGATGCAAAACGGCCGCCTCTACCATATCAGGCGCCCCATCGAGCTGCTCGACCAAAATGCCCGCCCGCTATCAAAAGATTTGGCTGCGCTCAGCCGGCTATACGAACAGCGCTATCCGCTCTACAAGCGTTATCAGGATTGTGAAATAGAAAATACTGCGACACTTAAAGACGCCGCCAATAGAATTGCGGAGGATTTTTATGAGAATCTACATTATTAACGGCCCGAACATCAACTTAATCGGCATCCGTGAAAAAGACATCTACGGCGAAAAGACCTACGAATCGCTCATGATGTTTCTAATGGAGCTCTGCTTTGAACACAACATCGATGCGAAGTTTTTCCAATCGAACAGCGAGGGAGAACTGATCGATGCCATTCAGGCCGCTTACAACGATGCGGACGGCATCATCATCAATCCTGCCGCCTACACGCACACGAGCATTGCGATCCTTGATGCCTTAAAAGCCGTGGCGCTTCCAGCCATAGAAGTACACTTAAGCAACATTTATGAGCGCGAGGACTTCAGGCGCACTTCTTACCCTGCCCTGGCATGCATCAAAAGCTTTTACGGCGAAGGGTTCGACAGCTATAAAAAAGCCATCCTGTACTTAAAAGAATACCTTCAAAAGAACGGCACGCCGGGCTGAGCACCGCTGTCGCAGACACACTTTATAATAAACCGCCACTGCCCGTTTATACGACCTGCTCACCCAAGGTAATCTTTGGCATCGTCGTCAAGCAGCGGTTCCATCTTTTATAAAACCTGTCAAGACCGGCTTTTGAAACCCGCGTATGCACACGCTTATTTTCAACTGCCCAACAAAGCACATACGCCACCTTGCCGACAACGTGCGTTAAGCCTGCCGGCTCCTCACCCGTCTTAACAGCGTTAAAATCTTTCTGGCGATGAGTAGTTTATTTCGCTTATGCTTTCCTATACTCGATAAAAAGAGGCGGCTTCACGCATCAGCTCTTCCGCCTCACCATAAAAAAAATATACCGGCCAAAAATGCAGCCGGCATATTCGTTACTGATATAAAATACAAATCGTACAATTTATTTTTTAATTTATAATATCTTCTTTTATTACATTTTCTGTAATTTTATCGTATAATTCCGGCAAGGCTTTTTTCAGCGACACCGGTCGATTGTTTTTATTCATAAAACAATGCCTACTCTCTCCCGTCGCGTGCAATACGCCGTCTTGTTTGCCGCAGACGCGGTAGCCGACCGTCATCCGCACGCCATTAAAAGACGTCACAGCAGTATGAATCATCACTGTTTCTGCAAAACGTACTATCGACTTATATTCACATACGACTGCAAGCACAGGAATATAAATCCCGCATTCTTCCGCACGCGCATAAGTAAACCCCACCCTGTCCATATAATCGAGCCGCGCTTCTTCAAACCAGCGGATATAGTTTGCGTGGTGAATAATACCCATCTGGTCGGTCTCATAATAGTGGGCCTTACGCTCGTAAGTCGTCTGCATCATTCTACCGAAGCGAGGCCGATGACGTCTTCTACCGGCAAGGTAAAAACGATGCCACGCGCTTCCGTCTTAAAGCCACAGCTGCTCACGATCGCGTCTACAATCGCTTTCTTTTCTTTTCGGTGCGTTACGATCAACACCAGCTCGCGCTCCAGATGCACGGAGATGCCAAACAATTTTTTGGCCTCTTCCATACCAATCTTATGCGCCTGAACGACCGTACCGCCGCGTGCACCGGCCTGTTTGGCAGCATCCATCAGCTCATCGCTGCAGCCTTGATTGACGATTGCGATGATCAGGTCGTGTTTTAATTCCGGTTGAATCCTCTCGGTTTCCTTTTCCATCAATTGATCCCACCTTTCTTTATAGTGTCTCAGCTCTTTTTCATAAGCCTGATAAGTCGGCGACGAAACCCCTGTCAACGGCAATACAAATGCAATTCCGCTGCCGCGTTTATCCAGCCTAAACTCTTCATCAATCGCTTTGATAATATCCGGCAGTCTTACATCCGGCACAAGACATATCACCACTGCCTTTTCCAGCCGCCCAATGCCAAACACATCCAAAATCTCGGAACTGGCCGTCCCCATCCCATTGATCATAAATTGGAAATGTGTGCCTTCCTTTTGGAAGATTTCTGAAAGTCTTTTTGCCTTCGCCCGATCGACGATCGCAACGAGCATTTTCAACACGTATTTAGGACTTGTTTTGTCCATAGTCATCCTCCCAATCTTGGACTCCCTGCAATTCACCGCTACCCTCTACATCATCAAAATCTATTATATCATCCTCAGAATCCATTGCAATATTATCCGCCGCCTCCGCTGCTTTAATCCTTCGCCCGTAGACAAGCCCCAAAATCTGAATGACGATCAGCGGCGTCATCGCAACCATCGCCACCGCACCGAACGCATCCGTCAGCACGTTGCCTCCCGCCGCCTCACACGCCCCCATCGCCAACGGCAAAATAAACGTCGACGTCATCGGGCCGGTTACAACCCCGCCCGAATCAAACGCAATCCCCGTAAAGATCTTCGGCACAAAGAACGTCAAAATCAGCGCGATCGCATATCCGGGAATCAAGAACCAATAAATTGAGATTCCGGTCAACACGCGCAGCATCGACATCCCCAGTGAAGCTGCAACACCGATGGATAAGCAAATGCGCATTGTAGACTGCGGAATGGCACCGCCGGAGACTTCCTCTACCTGCTTGTTCAGCACGTGCACGGCCGGTTCTGCCTTGACGACGTAATAGCCGATAAGCATACCGACGGGAATCAACAGCCATTTGTAAGTTGACGCCGCCAATTGGCTGCCGATGATATGACCGACAGGAATAAAGCCGACGTTTACCCCGGTCAAAAACAGCATAAGGCCAACCAGCGTATAGATAAAGCCGACGCTGATACGCGCAAGCTGTCTCTTCTTAAATCTTCTTGAAAATAATTGAAAGATAATAAAAACGACGACGATCGGCACGATCGCAATTAAAACTTCTTTTAAATAATGCGGTAGTTGGATGGCAAATTGGCCTACAACGTCCCGCATCATACCGACTTCCGGCACCGTGACCGGGGTGTAGCTCGCATCTGTCGGATTGTAGCATATGCCCAAAATAAGCACGGCCAGAATCGGCCCGACACTGCAGAGCGCGACGAAACCAAAGCTATCGCTCTGTGCATCCTTATCGCTGCGCACCGAGGCAATCCCCAAACCCATCGCCATAATAAACGGCACGGTAATCGGCCCGGTCGTCACCCCGCCGGAGTCAAACGATACGCCGACAAACGCATTGGGCACAAAAGCCGAAACGAGGAAGATAAGGCCGTAAAAAACGATCAGCATCCTCGACAGGCTGACACGAAACAACACGCGGATAACGGCAAAAACTAAAAATACGCCGACGCCGACAGCAACCGTTAAAATCAATGCCCGGTCCGGGATCGAAGGCACCTGATTGGCCAAAACCGTCAAATCCGGCTCCGCAATCGTAATGACAAAACCCATAATAAAGCTGATAAGCACGATCAGCCCCAACTTTTTAAATTTGGTCATCTGTACGCCGATGCCTTCACCCATCGGCATCATCGCCATATCGGCACCCAAGGTAAATAAGCCCATACCGACGATTAGCAGAACCGCCCCTACCAAAAACATCACGATCGTACTGATTTCCATCGGCACGATCGTAATGCTGAGCACGAGCACGATCAGCGTAATCGGCAACACGGACGAAAAGGCTTCCATAATTTTCTCTTTGAGTTTCTTATTCATCTGTTCACCTCTCTTTTCCCCTTCCTACTCAAAGTTGTCTACCGCTCTTTTCAATAGCGATAAAAACGTCTTTTTCTCCTCCTCGCTCATCGCGCGAACGATACTGTCTTGTGCCTGCGTAAAAACTGTCCACATTTCCGTATGCAATAAAGCGCCCTTTTCCGTCAGTTCAAGCTGCTTCCTGCGCGCATCTGAACCGCTGCGCCGCAAAATCAACCCACGCTTTTCCAACCCCTGAATCAGGCTGCTCACCGAAGAGGCGCGCAAGCCGAGCATCTCTTCAATATCTTTATGACACACAACTTGTGTGTTTTGTGAATGCGCGTAAATCAGCTCCAAAACACGCGCCTGCTGGCCGGTAATGCCATACGGCGCCAGCACATTATCCAAATGCACTTTCAGCCGATGGACGACTTTTATAATATTTTGTACGTATTCATAACTATCAGTTTTCATCAGACACCCAATTAATTAGAACTCTAACTAATTTTACACAAACACACACGTATTGTCAACCTCATTTTAGCCGATACTATTATTAAAGCCGTTCTTTATGGAGGTAATGATGAACCCTTTTCTGCAAGGCTTAACCATCGGGATCGCTTATGTCGCTCCCATCGGGATGCAAAATCTGTTTGTAATCAATTCTGCATTGACACAAAAACGCTCAAGAGCATACTTAACAGCAACCATCGTCATCCTGTGCGACATCCTGCTTGCGCTCGTCTGCTTTTTCGGCATCGGTGCGCTGATGTCCCTCTACCCATCGTTGGAACTTGCCGTCCTGTTCGTCGGCAGCATTCTGCTGCTCTACATCGGCTACAGCCTGCTTCGTGCACGGAAAAAAAACTTAAATCAACCGGCGCTTAATGTCCCCTTATCTAAAGTTGCCGTCACAGCTTTTATCGTTACCTGGTTAAATCCGCAGGCCATCATCGACGGCACGATAATGCTCGGCGCTTTCAGCGCCTCACTGCCCGCCGGCGAATCGTCTAAATTTCTTTTAGGCGTTACAACAGCTTCCTGCTTATGGTTTTTAGGCCTTACGACCATCATCACGCTGATGAGCCGCAAATTCACCGATAAAGCTTTGACTATTGTCAATAAAGTTTGCGGCGCAGTCATTCTTTTTTACGCATTGAAGTTATTATATACTTTTTTCATAAAAATAAGGATTTGACAAATTTTTTATAAATTTCAAGAAAATACCATAAATGTAACTTGTATGTAACTTTTCAGGTGTATACTATCGATAAGGGTTACACCTTCTACTCAACATCAAAATGATCTGCAAAAGGAAAAGAAGGCAAAAAAGCATTTTTACTATAATATTATCAACTTCTATCCTAATCCTAATCCTATCCTAAAATGCTTTTACCCACATCGACGACTATCCCCTGCTGACACTTTTCTACAACAAACTGTCAGCAGGGGATAGTCATTTAAAAGCCCGGCAAGCCTAACGTTGACTTTATCACGCTCGTTGTGTCCACATATTCACACGCTATATTTACCCCTTTGGCAGACGCAATATTCTCAACCCTTTTTCTCTCTTTTTATTCAAAAAACCGCGAGTATAAAACAGCAAACAGATAAAAAAAGCGCTTACCTTTTCAGGCAAGCGCTTATTCAGCTTTCTAGTATACTGTAACAACGTTCACAGCACGCATTTTACTGCTGTTTTTCGGATCTTGTTCGATATCAAATGTAACCTTCTGGCCTTCATTTAATGCCTTATAACCATCCGTCTGAATTGAGGAAAAGTGCACAAACACATCTTCTCCGCCATCATCGTTTGCGATAAAGCCAAAGCCTTTATCTGAATTAAACCATTTTACTGTACCATTATTCATCAATAAAGTACCTCCTTATATTTTTTGTACTCTATTGCTGAACAAAAAACATCACACGCCCTGTAACCCATTAAATCTTCCCCGGCTTACAAAACATGTGAGCAATGAAACATTTTAGAATACTAACATAGTATACTTTAATATTTTATCATTGTCAACGTTTTTTAATTATGCGGATAAATATCTCTGATCGTACTTTCTATTGAAACATCTTGATAGTAGCTTTTTACCGATTTTATTCAACACTTTTGTGGCAGTCAATTAAAAAGAATTTTTCTGATTGACAACTATCTGCAACGTCTATTATACTCAAGATATCGATACTAATAAAGCGAGGTGTGTGGATGTCGGTCTTATAATGAGGGCAATGACAACTCTGTAAGCAATAGCATATTGCTTGATTTTGTATACTTAAAAAACGCCTTATTATAAGCCGGCAGCGCATGCTTTTTCGATTTAAAAAGCGCAGCGGTTGTTCTGTGCTTTTTGGGCGTTCAAAACAAAATTTGAGAGGAATTAAATGATGAGCTACAACTTTACAGATCATTATGATAAAACTTTCTTACTTAAAAATATGATGGGGCCAAACGCGATGCGCATCGCTGAAGAATTGGATGCATCTCTTAACATCTGTCCGGATATGCGTTTGCTGGACTTGGGTTGTGGGTGCGGGTTATCGACGATTTATTACGCCGAGAATTATCCTGTCGACATCATCGCAGCCGACTTATGGATTTCGCCAACCGACAATTACCGCCGTTTTGTCGAACGAGGCATCGATAAAAGGGTTACGCCCATCCACATCGACGCAACAGAAAGCCTGCCCTTTGCCGAGCGTTACTTCGATCTATTGATTTCAATCGATGCCTACCACTATTTCGGCTGTGATGAGATGATGTTGAAAAAACTAACCCCACACATTAAGTCCGGCGGCAAGATTGCCGTCGTCGTACCGGGATTAAAAAAAGACTTTAATGACGATATTCCCGACGAACTAAAGCCATTCTGGCAAGAGAACATGAACCTTTTTTCCTGCGATTGGTGGCAGACGCTGTGGCAAAAGGAAGCCGGCATTAAAATAGACTGCTGCCGTGAGATGGACTGTTGTGAAGCGGCGTGGGCCGACTGGCTCGCCTGCCCCAACCCCTATGCGCAAAACGACATCAAAATGATGGCGGCAGAAGGCGGCAATTATTTTAATCTCGTGATGATTATTGCAACTGCACTATAAAGTTACATAAATGAAGAGCCTGTGACAGGCTCTTCATTTATGCTTTTTTCTGCTATATACTTAAAATCAAACTGCTATTAAAACCGATCTATCCTCAAGAGACAAATATGCAACTAATAATAATTGAACTCGATTAGGACCCAAAAGAAATACCCGGAAGAACCCGGCCATGAAAAAGCAGGGACGTCTTTTACAGCATATTGAAAGCTTAAAGGAAGCAGGACGGAAAATTGGCCGACACACGCACGGCCAATTTTAGCTTTGCGTCGCAGCCCGGCTAAAGGCTGCGGCGTGCGAAGCGACGCACTGGTTCCGCTTAAGCAACAACATTCCCCTGCTTTTTCATCCGCCGGCGGCTTTTTGCCGCGCTTTTCAGCTGTTGGAAAAGCGCGAAGTATTCATAGAATAAACAAGCAAGAAAAGCACAGGGTTCCATTCATTATTCCCTTCTCCTGCGAATATGTTTTTAAAAGAATTGGAAAGGAAGGAATAACTGATGCCGCAAAAGACGATTCCTTATAAAATCGATCAATTGTTTAACGGACAGATTCTGTTGATTGAACAACTGCCGGCCGAATCGCTGATAAACACGATGATCGACAGCTACAAAAATTTATCTCTTCCCAACCGCCAGGCTTTACAGGACTATTTTTTGAAGTATCCATTTTGGGGCAGGCTCGACGAGGCAAAGAAGGACTATGAACTATTTTTCAATCGTGCAGATGCACTGAAAAACCATTATGCAGATTTTTTGTGGTTCTACGAGCGGCTTGCCGACTACCGCAGTAAAATGATTTTGTACTTCTTTATTTTGAATTGGCGATACTTTACATTATTGACACCCGTCATCGAGCCTCTCTACAGCCACTACTTCGACTTGGATATTATGAAGGTCAGTAAAGATGAAGTGTTTGTCGACTTAGGCGCTTACCGAGGTGATACCGCGCTCTCTTTCATTCATAATTACGGCAAAGGCCACTATAAAAAAATCTATTGCTACGAAATCACACCGCAAACCATTACTTTGCTGGAAGAAACCTTAAAAGGCTACGAAAACATCGTCGTGCGTCCATACGGCGCGAGCGATGTATCCGGCGTATTTTACCTTTCGGAAAACGGTGACATCTCCGCAAACACCTTATCCGACAGTGGAGCAACAGCCGTAAAAACCGTTCTCATCGATGAAGATATCACCGAGCCCGTCAGCTTTATCAAAATGGACATCGAAGGCTTTGAACAACGCGCGCTCGCCGGATGCAGGCGCCATATCGCCGAAGAGAAGCCCAAGCTGGCCATTTCCGTCTATCACAACAATGAAGACATCTATAAAATCGCCCGCATCATTGACGAGATCTGCCCGGGCTACACGTTCTACCTCCGCTACTACGGCACCAACTTATCGCCAAATGAAGTTGTGCTGCTGGCTGTCTATGAGGCTTCTTCCTAAATATTTTTTACAATAAAAAGCTGTTGCAGATGGACTTTTCACCCTACCGCTGCAACAGCTTCTTTTCTTTAGGTATCTATATAAACCTATTTCACTTTTTCGCTAAGTACGCAACCTGCGCCTGATGATCAAACAGGGTACACCCCCCATTATGCTCTGCTTGCATCGCCAACTCTCGCAATTCCTCAAAAAATCCGGAGCGCAAGACTTCGACAATCGTGCTACGCTGCAAATTGTGTTTGGAATAAGGGGCAAAAGGACAGGGTTCCGCATCCCCGCGAGGATTGATATGGAAAAAGCCCCGACCGGAAGCCAGACACCCGCCCATTACAACCTCATCCCCCGGAAAAGAAAGCACGACCATATCACTAAACTGCCTTTTCAACTTGAGGACAAACGCCAGCACAGTAGTCAGCTCCGCTTCTTTGAGCGCCAGATGCTCTGTCCCTTTTTCTACAGGGACATACTCCACATAGAGCAGCAGCCCACATCCCCTCTCACGAACTGCTGTAGCAAAAGGTATGGCTGTCACTTCCTCTATGTTCTCCCGTGTAACGGTAACAGAGGCGCCAAATAAAATCCGGCGGCGCTTGAGTTCCGCCATCACGCGCTCAACTTGAGCATAGATTCCGGCGCCCCGACGTGCATCAGTCTCCTGCTGTCCACCCTCTATACTGAAAATAGGAATCAGGTTCCTGTGACGATCAAACAGCGCAAGCATTTCTTCGTCCAACATCGTCCCATTCGTAAAAACCGGGAAAATCATCTCGGAAAAGGTCGCTGCAAGCTTCAACACATCCGGACGCAAAAGGGGTTCTCCGCCGGCCAGCAGAATAAACGAGATGCCCAGCGCAACAGCCTCTGCGAAAACAGCACGCCACTGTTCCATTTCCAAATCAGCCCCTTCACTATCTCCATCTCTGCAAACATTATCGGCACGAGCATAACACCCACTACAACGCAGGTTGCACCGCGAGGCAATACTGGCAATTAAAAACGGCGGTATATGAAGGCCCTGCTCCTCCTGTTCCTTACGAAGAACAGCGCTCTTTTTCAGCGCCGGTATTATCCCGGACAAAAACGCGCGGCCCTGTGGATTATGCATATAGAAGCGACCTGCAGTTTTGATAATTCTGCTAATGCCCTGTTCCATCAATAAATTAAGATTCATCAGACTTCCTCTTTTCTGATCTGATATACAGACATAAAATGCGCCAAATGAGCCATCAACAGCGCAACCGCTTCGTCTTCACGTTCCGGCATAGTATCATACCGACATAACAGCAGATAAAAAGGCGCGTAAAATGCCATCGCGATCATTTTTGGGGGCCCATCGCGAAAATACCCCTGACGAATCATTTCGGCGAACAAATCAGTCTGAAACTGTATTGCATCATCAATAAACCAGCTGCAAAAAATATTGGCCGCATCGGAATTTCTATACTGCTCAACCATCAGCATCTTGCGAAATTTAGACGCCTGCGGATCTTTTAAGAAAAAAGAGAAGATGGCTTTACAGGCTTTTATAAGATAGGCTAAATCGTTGCGGCCATACTCCTTTGCTATTTTGCTAATTTCTCCCTGAGGCAGCTTATATAGAGAAACCACCTCTTCAAATTTTTGATTCATCCGTTCAAACAACGTATCGAAAATTTCCTGTTTGCTGCGAAAATGTTTATAGAGCGAACTGTCTTTGATGCCCACTGCACCGGCTATTTCCCTGACCGATACACCCTCGTATCCCTGCACGGAAAACAAATTAAGGGCTTCTTCCAGGATTCGCTCCCGCGTGTTACGCTTTTCCATACTCTCTCCAATCAAATAAGCTGGCATTTACCAGTCTTAGTATAGCTAGCAAACGCTAGCTTGTCAAGCCCTGTTATTCGTAAAACCAAATTGCTGTAAATAATTTTAACTTCCCTTATCTGCGACAATCTCCATCTAACCCAGTTTTTTCGCAGTTTTATTGCAGAAGCAGCGAAGATAATGATATAATATTACTCAAATAATATAAAGAGGTTCCTTATGATAAAACCTTTGAGAAAAGAAGTTGTAAAAACAGCGGCGCTGCTTGTCGATAATGGTCTGATGCCGCCCAAGACCGGCAACATCAGCATCCACAACGGCGAAGGGCTGATCGCCATTACCCCCTCCGGCTACGATTATACCAAAATGAAAGCCCACGATGTCTCCGTCATCGATCTGGACGGCCAGGTATTGCGCGGCTGGCTGCCGCCTTCCTCCGAATGGCGTATGCATCTCGAACTATACCGCCGCCTTCCCGGTGTGCGCGCCATCGTTCACACACACTCCCCCTATGCAACACATTTCGCCTGTCTGGGTAAAAAGATTCCGTTACAATACATCGAAGAGGATCCGACGCTCTCCGTCTCAATCCCCGTATCGCCCTATGTACTGCGCGCAACAAACGAACTTGGCGCCAAAGCGGCCGAAACGCTCCAAGAGCGCCCCGGTTGTCTGCTCGAAAAACACGGCGTTCTGGCTGTCGGCGACAATATCCGCAACGCTTACGAAAATGCGCATTACATCGAAAAAGCGGCTCAGGCATTTTACACCGCAACAGGCGAGACAAATGAATTACTAAGAGGTAACGAATGCAAAACATCCGATTAAGCAAAGATCATTGCAGCGTCATCATCCTGGATCAGACCCGTCTGCCGAATGAAGAAACCTACTGCACACTGCGCACGCGGCGCGAGCTCTTCGACGCGATTTATACGCTTCAGGTACGCGGCGCCCCTGCGATCGGTATCTTTGCCGCCTTTGCGCTCTACATACTGGCAAGCGATATCAAAACCGATAATTACGCCGCGTTCGATCAGGCGTTTGATGAGGCTGTAGCATACTTAAAAACGGCGCGCCCGACAGCCGTAAATTTGTTCTGGGCGGCCAAGCGTATGCGTAATATCGTTAAATCCAATGCCGGCGTATCCGTTATTGAAATAGTTGACCTGTTAAAAAAAGAGGCCCTGCGCATCCAGCAGGAAGACATCGCGATGTGCCGTGCAATTGCCGAGCACGGACTGAGGCTGCTCAAAGACGGCAGCCGTATTTTAACACATTGCAACGCAGGCCCATTGGCCACCTCGCGCTACGGCACGGCGCTCGGCCCGATCTTACTCGGCAAAGAACGCGGCCTGCACTTTAAAGTCTACGCAGATGAGACGCGCCCGCTGTTGCAGGGCGCACGTATTACGACCTATGAACTCTCGTGCGCCGGCATCGACGTCACACTCATCTGCGACAATATGGCCGCTGCAGTGATGCAGCGCGGGCTCGTCGACGCCGTTTTTGTCGGCTGCGACCGCGTCGCGGCCAACGGCGATGTTGCCAACAAAATCGGCACAAGCGGCCTGGCGGTACTCGCAAGTCACTATAAAATCCCTTTTTATGTCCTCGGCCCGTCGTCGACGATCGACATATCTTGTCCAAACGGCGATCATATCGATATTGAAGAGCGCGACGGCGCAGAAATTTGCGAACAGTATTTTACTCAACGTATGGCGCCCGAAGGTGTGCGATGCTACAATCCCGCTTTCGACGTGACAGACAATGCACTGATAACGGGCATCGTAACCGAACACGGCATTTTAACAGCACCTTACACAGAACAGATTCAGGCACTGTTTCACCGACAGGAGGCACACTGATGAACATCCGATTTTATAACGCCCGTATTTTATCGATGAACGGCGATTTTACGATCACGACGGGTGAAGTCATCGTTTGCGGCGACCGCATCCACTACGTCGGCGCGCCGGCAGCGCATAACCTCATCTTTGACCGTGAAATCGACTGTGAGAAAAACTTGCTTATGCCGGGATTTAAAAACGCGCATACACATTCGGCGATGACCTTTCTGCGCTCATACGCCGACGATTTGCCACTATCAAGCTGGCTGAACGATAAAGTCTTCCCGCTGGAAGCCAAACTTACGGCGGAACACATCTACCATTTGAGCGTGCTGGCCATTATGGAATACTTAACGAGCGGCATTACGAGCAACTTCGACATGTATTTTACGCCCGAGACGATTGCACAGGCCGCGCTGGATACCGGCTTTCGCACCGTGATGACCGGCGCGCTGAACAACTTTACCCATTCCCTGCAGGAGCTTGAAGACTGGCACGACCGCTTCAACAATGGCGATGAACGCATCAGCTTTATACTCGGCTTCCACGCCGAGTATACAAACAGCCTTGAAAATCTTGAAGGCCTGGCAGCGCTCGCCCATAAGCTGCGCGCTCCGGTCTTTACGCATTGTTCGGAGACCGCCGAAGAAGTATCGGGCTGCATCGAGCGCCACGGCATTACGCCGCCTGCGCTGTTCGACCGCCTCGACCTGTTCCGTTACGGCGGCGGCGCTTATCATTGCGTGCATATAACGGAAGAAGATCTGGACATCTTTGCTGCTTCCAATCTCTCAATCGTCACCAATCCTGCGAGCAACCTCAAGCTGGCCAGCGGGATTGCACCCATTCAACGTATGCTCGACAAAGGCATCAACGTCGCTATCGGCACCGACGGCCCTGCCAGCAACAACTGCCTCGACTTCTTTCGCGAGATGTTCTTAGTCACCGGACTTGCCAAAGCCCGGGAAGAAGACGCCGCTGCCGTCGACGCGTTTGCCGTGCTGGAGATGGCCGTACGCGGCGGCGCCATCGCGATGGGGCTTTCCGACTGCGACTGCCTGGCGCCGGGCAAGCTCGCCGATATCATTTTAATCGACCTCAAACAACCGAACATGCAGCCGCTGAATAACATCGCCAAAAACATCGTCTACAGCGGCAGTAAACAAAACGTCACGCTCACGATGGTAAACGGCAGAATTTTGTACGAAAACGGCCATTTTCACATCGGCATTGCACCTGAACAAGTCTACGCGAAAGTAAATGAAATTACACAAATGCTGACCAGATAAAACACGCCATTTAGAGCATATGACCAAAATATTGCAAAAATAAAAAAGCGCCGAATGGCGCTTCTTATGATGGATCGAAACCCTATTTATCTTCTGATCTACTTCTATTCACGCCAAAGAACGGGCATTCGCTCGTTTTGCACTGCGCATTATTCACAAAGAATTCACATCTTATCTCCACCGGCAATGCAAAAGAAAGCCCGAGGTGTTCGTCGATAAAATCCAGCACTGTCCCAAGTGCCAAAAACGTATCCCGCTTACAACAGCGCGGCCCGCCTTGTGCGGAAATCCTGTCGATACAGCGCGCCGTCAATTGACCGGCCAAATGCCACTCGCGTTCAGACAGCGGCGAGGCCTCAAGGACGATGCTTAAGAAAATCCCTGCGCCAAGCGCCGCGCCGCAGGCACCCCAGTGCCCGCACGCACCGCCCGGGATTTGCCCGCTGCGCCTGTTTGCCTCTTCGAGCGCTTCTTCAAGTACAATCTCACCGCCTCTGTTTTTATACGCCGTCAACAGCGCCGCCGGCAGCAACAAATGGTGTTCCGGCCCGTGCATTGCCGTATGCTCAAGCTTCATCAGTGCGACCACTAACGCATAGACATCCTGCGCATCGCTCTCTAAACAGTATGCTATCATCGCTTTGCGCGCCAAGGCTTCTCTGCATGTACCGCAAATATAATGCCCCTGACGGCAAACCGTTTGAGCCTCAAACAAAACATCGCAGTTTGAACACCGCTGCATCGAAGTTTCCTCCAACACCTCACGTTCTGATGCGCAAAGGCCGCAAATATCCCTTATTTTATGCATATTCACCACACTCCTGTTCAATTTCCGCCATATCATTTTCACACATATTGTGTTTTTTCTCTCTTATCAAAACACCTGCTGACGTTTCAATTGTACTGCCATTATAACGCAGCCACAAGGCCCTGTAAAGAAAAGAGACGAATCCTTTAAAACTTCGATTGTTCAACGCAAACTTTAAAACATAAAGAAAGAGCGCAAATGCGCCCTTTCTTATGCGTTATTCTATTCTACAGACTTTACAGTCCGGCCGCTTGATTGATCAATCGTACAACTTGATCGCTTACCGCGCTCCTGCCACCGAACACGACGACACGCTTTGCGCCAACTGAACCGAGGTAGTCTGACGTCGCCTTTGACAGGCTGGACGCATTGTTGTTAACCAATACCATCGGTGCGCTGTCGCTCGCTGCCATAACGCCACCTGTAAGCGCATCGGCAAAGTTCATTCCCGTCGCAACATATACCCCATCTGCTTTCGGGAAGAATTGGTTCTGAATCGCAACACAGGTTTCAAAACGGTCGTCGCCTGCGAGGCGTACGACTTTGCCGTAGCTCTGCAGCTTGCCATATACGCTTTCGCTGACCGCTGCGCGGCCGCCAAGTACGTAGATCGATTTGACTTCCGCTGAAGCCAGCCTTTTCGCTGTCGCTTCCGGGATGTCTTTGCCGACAAATAAGATCGGCGCGCCTTCTGTTGCCGCTGCCGAACCCGCGCTCAGCGCATCGGGATAATTCAAGCCGCTGGCAATAAAGACGGTGTCGTATTTGCCCGTCAATCTCGCATATTCATCCGCAATTCGCGCTGCCGTTTCATAACGGTCACTGCCGCCGAGGCGGATCACATTAAAGCCGTCTTTCTTGCCAAAATCATACTTATAGAGTTCTGCTTTAAAGTTCGCACTCATCACGCCTTCGCCACCAAGGAGGTAGATGGTCTTCGGCGCCAGACGATTCAATTCCGCAATCGTCGCCGGATCCAGAGAATCATTCGTGCCGTTCATCAACAGAATCGGCGCTTCCATTTCATATGCCAGCGGAATAGCCGCGAGTGCATCCGGATAATTCAGGCCATTGGCCAAAAATACTACATCTGCTTTTGTCACTTCCGGATAAAGCCGCTTGCTGATTTCAACCGCCGTCTCATAACGGTTGTCTCCGCTGATGCGGCCACCGGCCGGCGTATTTGCCGTCGGTCTCATAATAACCGTGCCCATCGTCGAGGAGAAGTCATGATAGTCAAATGCACGTCCGTTTTGCGTGAACAGATAAACAGCTTCAAGGCCGTCTATTACTTCTGCAACCGCACCATTATTATCCACTGTTACAGCTTCATACGTAATCGGCGTCTCTATTTTCTTCAGCAGGCTGGTGTTATCGGCATAAATACGCGAAACGATACCTGTATAACAGTCACAATAGCTGCTGTCTTTGTTGTTTCCAACCACTTCTACATAACTGTTCTGTACGGTAATGAATCCACCCTTCCGGCCAGTATTGGCATCGTATCTGCCTCTAGTATAAATGCCGTTGTAGTTCTTGCTCTTCGCATAAACTTCACTTTCTGCGATCAATAAGTCCGCATCCTCAATATAAACGCCATCTCCATCAACATTGATGTCCACAAACGCATTGTTCACGAACGCGACATTTGTATAGTCGCTCTCAATACCACAGCAACTTGCTTTTTTAATAACCAAGCCGGAGGCATCGACGATCAACGCGCTGCTGCCATAGTGGTATATATTAATACCATCAGTATGTGCTGTAATATCGACAACTGATCCATTACGGATCACGTAATTGTCAGCTGCTTTATATTCGTAGCTGTAATCCGGGAAAGCGGGGGCGACACCCTTTAACACATCATACTCATAAACGTCGCTTTCGATATCTATCCCATCTTCGTAATGACTGTGTAAGCTCATAGTGGAAGCATCGACCATAAATTCAAATTCCACAGGATGATCGAATTCAATACAATCATAGCCGCTTTCGATATTCAAAGCAGAGTTGCCTTTAACGATAAACTTTTCACCATACAGGCTCAGGCCCGTTCCATAATGCAATCCCAAACTATACTCTTCAACTGCCGGTGCGTTATAATAAGCCTCTTCACGGCCCGCCTTAATGGTAACCTCTGAGTTGTCCTGAACATAATCGCCATCATTTAAACGAATGCCCACGCAGCCGGCTTCGATATTCAGTTTGGAGCCTTCAAGGCTTATATCGCCCATCACTCCGTTGTAAATGCCTGCCAGGCCACTGTTGATCGCAACGTTGGAATCAACGATCGAAAGGTTGCCTTCGGCTTCCCCGGAATAATTCATAAAGAAGATGCCAAACACGTCGGTGTCTATTGTGACATCGGACTTGACGATATTGACATCACCGCCGCCATTTACCTGAATACCAATTCCGCCTGTCAATTCCAGCGTCGAATTTGCAGTATCCAACCCCGGCTCGACCGTATTGTTAGAACTCATCCGTCGCTCATCATTTTCTCCGATCAGCAGTAAAGCGACTCTATCGGCATCAACGATAACCTCTGAATCCTTAATATCCAGTTTGCCGGTATCGCTAAACTCAATGCCATTCCCATTCCCGCCACGAGCCTTGATCTCCAGCGTTACATTGTCGATCGTCAATAGCGGGATGTTGGTGGCACCGCCAATCTCATAATCAAAATAAATGCCCCCCAGCAAACGCCGGATCGACAGTGAGGCGTCTGCGCCTTTACCTTCAATCGTCAGAGAACCTGCCATCGTAACCGCAGCAGATACCGCCTGCATTTGCTCCTCTGCTACAGCCTCATTCGGCTCAACTTCTGCAGGCTTATATCCAAAGAAGTTTTCGCCTTCAACGACGATTTTTGCGCCGTCCGGCAGGATCACTGCTCTTCTAATATGCGCATTCTTTAACGTTAACGTTAAACTTTCCACATCCCAACCCCAACCGTCTCCGGTTTCCGCATCAAACCAATCAAGATCTTGCTGCCTATTGATCAGGTCTAACGGTCCCACTGCTTCCTGGACTTCTTCCGCAAACGCTGTAAGGGGCAACAGCGTCAACAAAAGCGCCAGAATTAAAAGAACAGATAAGACTTTTTTACTCGTTCTTTTCATTACTTCCTCCTGATAAATAATTGTTGTTTAAGAAGAACTCTTAACAACCAAATTATACCAGATATACAAAATTCTTTCAAGCATTTTGTAAACTTTAGTCAAATTATGTTTATTACATTGTAACCATGTCGATAGTGCCTTATTTTGACTTTTGGCTCAATTGGCTCAATTCGTTATTTTCTTTACTTTGCTAAATATTCGCCTGCCTGCGCGTTCAGAAATTTTAAGTAATTCCCCTTTGCAACTTCAAACGCCTCCAGCCCTTCATCCAGCTCCCCGTTCAACCGTCCCCGCTTATAGGCTATTGCGACCGCTTTCGTCAGTTTTGCACTGGCCAGATTCATTTCCATACTCAACATAAATTCCTGCCGGCGTGCCTCTTCCTGTTTACGATATTCAACATCGCGCTTACTTTGCCGCTTCTGCCAATACCAAATGATCATCGCTATTGCGATTGTCTGAATGACGTTAAATAAAACCCCTGTCCACTCCATCCTATTCAAACCAATTGATAACACCCTTTCCGATAGCCTCACCCATCTTCCTACACCCTTCGTCGGTAGCGATAATAGCGTAATCGGTTGGATTATCCATAAACGCACATTCGACGATAACGGCGGGCATCTGCGTCAATCTGACATCCGCATCATCCCGCGCGATATGACGCCTGAAATTCTGTCCTGTGCCGGCTACGACGGCATTCTTCATGCACTCTGCCAGTCGTTTCCCCGCATTCGAGGTTGGGTAATAGATAAATTCACATCCGTCACCGCCTCCGGCGTTATTATGAATTGATATGTAACAAGCCGCTTTGCGGTTGTTTGCATAAGTTGCCCTGTCCGGCAGGCTCATATAAACGTCTTTGTCTCGTGTCATGTAGACGGTATGCCCTTGCGCCTTTAAGTAAGCTGCCAGATAGTTGGCTATCTTCAGATTGCGTTCCTTTTCCGTATTGCCCTGATAGACTGCCCCC
>CALGIV010000052.1 GCA_937914785.1 uncultured Eubacteriaceae bacterium
AGGGGAGCCTATGACTGTTCAAGGGACGAACATCAGTCTGAATCGTGCAGCAGACGATGGCATTGTCGAGGTAGATAATGAAGATGGAAGTTCAGCCGTTCATTATGTAAATGAATATTTTGCCGCTGAAAATGCGGAAGATTTACAAAAGGCTTTTGCAAGTATTATAGAAGAAATTATTATTCAGTCTCGTTACTATCCGACGCGAACGGATGGTGAAAACGTCGATCTTTCCGGCTATCTTACATTTAAAGATGAAATCGGCGCATATATGGACGTAAAGAACGTAAACGGCTTGCTGTTTGACGGGGTTTTATATTCCGGTAAAACCTTTGCGGAAGAGATGATTAAAGCCTATAAGGTTTATGAGGAAAGCGGCGATGAATTTGATACGGAAATTGAGCACGCTTATGAATTTGTGAAATCATTGTCAAAGCGGTTGAAGATTTCAAATCAGGAGGCACTTGATTTAATTATCAATGCTTTTAGAAATAAGCAGATTTATTACAATAATGATGCGGAATTCAGCAATTATCTGCTGTGGTATGGCGATAAAAATGGGCAGTATATCAGCCCTGCTTCCTCAATGGACAGCTTATCGGCGCCGGAAGATGCTGTATCCATCAACAAGTCGTATATGTATTTTGGCATACCGGATAATGTGAATGCGGGTTCGGATTTGATGTATATCGGTACGCGCATACAGGCAAATCTTCAAACCGGAAGTCAGATAGTATGGTTCGCTATCCCGGCTTCGCTGGTTCCGATGATGGAGTATGATATACATTTGGCGGAAGATGATCCGGGAAGTGCTGAAACGGCAACCGTAAACAGGGTTGCTGTACATCCAATTCGCTTTTTCTATGAGGTTGGCCTGCGCGATGATATTAACGAAGAAAACGTTAAAGAGCTTGTGCCAGACAATTATGCGGATAAGGACGGCATCTATACTTTTTATACGAATGCCTGGACGAAAGATGCCGCGCAAACACTGGTTACCTTGAATCCATCTGAAGAAAATGAATTTTACTACTATTTCCAGAATACTGATATCTATGAAAAGACGAGTCAGGGCGACTATATAAGATTAAAAACAAAGCCTGATTCTAATAAAATATATTATTATAATTCGCAGCTGTTCAATACACAAAGCGCCAAATTGGGCAGTAAGACCGATGTTAAGCAGTTGTACAAAGAGATCGGTTCGGATGTAATAGAAATGGCGCGAAAAGATGACGAAGAAGGGTATTGGTTTATTCCTAAGGGAACGCCTAAGACGACGGTTTCTTCTTATGTGAAGATAAAAGAAAAGAACCTCACCGATACTTATCCGAATGCCTGGGAGCCCGGTACAACAATTGAACGTAGCGTTAAGATGAGCGTTTTGGTCGAGTTGGGCAATAATGGGCTGATACGATTGAGAAGCCGGCAGACAGGTCATTTGGCCGTTAACAAAACGGTGACGGGCACCGGCGAACGTGACCGCGATTTTGCTTTTACCGTAACGTTGAATGAGGAAATTGATGGACAATACGGTCAGTTGATCTTTGAGGCGGGCGTTGCGAGGTTTACTTTGAAACATAGCGAAACGATAACGGCAAGCGAATTACCTGCCGGCGTAAGTTATACGGTGATCGAGGCGGATTATAGCGGTGATGGGTATGTGACGAGGTCGACCGGCGCAGCCGGGATAATCAAAGCAGACAGTACTGCGACGGCAGCGTTTCAAAACACGCAAGATAAGGCTGCTCCGCCGACAGGTGATGATAATTCATTGATTTGGTTGTCGCTGATTTTGATTGTTGCACTGATACTGTTGTTACTTTGTATCAACTTACGGAAACGTAGTATAAAATAAGAATATTTTTTAACCCATGGTGAAAGTTCATTTTCACCGTGGGTTTTTTTATAATTGCTTGAATTCATAATAGTTTTGAAAGTTTAATTTTTGATTTTCTGTTGCTATCTTAAAATTGTCGGGAATTTATTTATTGCAAGTATTAAAAAAGTTGCTTATATCAAGTGCAGAGTATTCATATTCAGAAGTTTGCATAAGAGGAAGCCGGATGGGAGATGGCGGATCTGTGGATTTTCCCGATTGTTCTATTTGGATTGTCAGAACAGCCAAACCAGCTTGCTGATGTCGTTTTGGTCTATATTTCATATAATGTTATGTAGAGCAAAGGATTATGTAAAGGAAGAAAATATTATGGCAATTATAGAAATTGACGCAACATCGGTATCCGTATCAAATTTTGCGGAATTGAAAATCGTGTTGGAAAATTATTCAACGTACGCCTATGTAATAACAGTTTATCTCGCTGCTGATATAGAGCTGGAAGGCGGGATAAGTATTAATCCTCAACGAACCACGATTACGATAGACGGCCGTAATCCCGATGACGCGACGGGAGAAACCATCCATACCATAACAGACCACAACAGTCTTGATGCTCGCTATACCATTGGCGTGCGCAGTTTGCCACCTGCCGGTATGGAAGTAACTTATACCCATATTAATTGGATTGGGAAAAACTATTATGGTATTCTTTTTGTTGGCAACACAACACGGAATGTAGTTGCAATATTTGATCACATAACTTATACGGGCCCGCAGATGGTTTTTCACATCTATAATGTAACCCGGTTGACAGACTGTACGCTGACATCGGCGGGTGGGGCTGTTGGCTACCCTCAGGAAACCATAGGAGAGGTGGGGCATTTAGAAATCGGCGGGAAAACAAAAATCACCCAAACTTCTCAAAACTATCCGATTATGTATTTCAGGATAAGTGATGACTATTCGTTGACCATTTTACCAAATGCGGATGTAACGATGGAGCTGGGAGCGTGGATGCTGCAATTGGAAGGGGTAATCTCCCTGCCGTTCAGAGTGAAAAAAGATGCGAAACTTCATATAACATCACGTCAATCTCTTAGCAGAGAAAGTGACGCCCAGTTTTCTTCCGTTACCATTGAGGAGGGCGCCAGCCTGATCGTTCGGCAAAAAGAAGATGATAACCGCTCTGCCCTTTATATGTATGGGGAATTTCTTGTTGAAAAAAATGCTGTAGTCGATATGCAGATGCTGGCCCACAGCCAGTCTCCGCTCGTTTATTTTCATGCAACAGGAGAGCAAAAATTGACGCTGAATTCTCCGAAAAGCTTTATCCTGCGTTCGGCTTACGGATCGGTTACAAAGGTAATCGATGCAGCCCCGCTCACCTCAGTTGATATCAGCATTTCAAGCCAGCAGGTGAATTTTTGGGATATCCCTTCGTCGGATGATATTGCCGGTAAAATGAACGATACGCCGCTGTATTCCTGGCGCAAGAGTGATAATAGTGAGCTTGAGCTTCGAGGCAGTTTCAGGAGTGGCCTTACTACTTTAACGGATAATCTTACTGATGAGGAGAGGCAGAATTTAGCTCCGATAGAACATCTTCAGCTCACTGGAGCAGGGACACTTTCTGCGGGACGGATTCCTTTGGAAATGGAACCTGTAATTGATAATGGAGAGCCTGTTTCAGGCAAAACTGCGCCAAAGGCTTTAGTAAAGGTAGAGTTTACTACGGACGAAGAAACCTACAGTCAAACGCAAAATGCTCTGGAGGATGGAAGCTTTTCTTTTGACACGGCCTTTCCTATTCCTGTCGGAACACAGGTTGAGGTGACTGTAAATACGCCTTTTTTGATTTATAAAGAAATATTAGAGGCCGTAGATATTGGAGAGCTGTATTTGATGGACCCGCCTGCTACTTTGGAATTTGCATTTCCATCGATTGCCCACAATCCTAACTTATACGGACGTGCTGATCCGAACTGGAAGCTGGAAGTAGTGGATTCCCGGGTTCGAAGCACGCCCTGGGTTCTCTATGCGGCATCGGATGGAGACTTGACAAGTTATGATTCTCAGGGCAATGTCAGGCAGACTTTGCCGGGTGCCTTAGTATATGTCGATAGTGAAGCTGTATTGCACACGATTGGTGAAACGCCGGTTGTCATTTGGAATGGAGCGGCGAAGGATGGCAGTGACCCATTGATAACAACTGTTACCTGGAGTGCTGATAAAGGGATGTTGATGACGACGAGCACAAATCCGTTTTGGGCCGGAGATCGATATACAACAAATATTTATTGGACTTTGGAAGCAGTGAGCGAATAAAGAAACAGAGATTTCCAAAGAAGAAATCTCTGTTTCTTTATTCGCTTAACAGCGTCCGCAGTTGTACGGTTTGTATGTGCAACAACAGTGGTATCGGCAGCAATTATAATAGCCGTAATGTACTGGCATATAAACCTGGCAATACATATAAGGATTGTAATTTGGATTATATAAATTACAGAAGCAACATATTACCCATGGTCGCGGGCAGGGTGGGGCGTAAGAGCAAAGCTCTACTGTAACGGGGTTGCTTTCAATCAGGTTTCCCCCCTGACGGATTCTGGCGCGTGTGGTGATCGTCCTGTCAGACATAAGTCACGGGATTTTATTGATATCGAACGTGATTATGGTAGGCGTGTCTTTCACGATCGCTTCAGTCAAATCCATGCTCAAAACGCCTCCCGCCGAGACGACGATGTTTGTTGGCGTATTGCCTGTAACTGCAACGCTGCTTTGGTCGATGGTCACCAGAGTCGGATTAAATGCATCGGTTTCAAAGTGAATGGTGTCGTCATCTTGCAGGTCGAAATCCATAGTTCCGGTATTCGTGATTGTTACGGTATATTTGTTGGGAAGTGCGTCAGCCCACCTGGTTTTTGCGGCACTGATTGTCATAACAACGTCTTCAACCAGAATAACTGTTATAGCTTCTGTTGCCTGTACTGCCATAGGGCTGTTGTCGTACACGCCGGTAGCTTTGGAATTGATGGTTAATGTTGCGTTTGCCATAATATAATGATGTTCCTTTCTATATAAAATACGTAGTAACTTTTTGTTACATACCATTACATAATTAGTATATTATGAATCGAAGAGAAGGGTGACGATGCCGGCAATTGCATAAGGTCATAACTTTTACGAGCAGAAGCGAAATAATTGACAAGGCATGTTATTGTGATTTAATGAGTCGATACTTTGTTAGAATTGTTTTTTAAGGCATAAAAATGTTAAGATTGATTAAATTTGATATGTTTTAAACGAAAAAAGCTAAATTGTTAAAAAAATAACGACAAAAATAATCAAAACAGTAGTATATGTAACCGAAATGTAATATAAGATCGTTATAATTAAAACAGGGAAATTCAGGATAGTAGGTTTGGAGGCAGAAATGAAATTAAGGAAATGGCTTGCGGGCCTGCTTACATTGTTGTTTGTGTTACAACCGCTTAGCGGTATTGCTGTGTTGGCAAATGAAACAGAGCAAGACGAAGGCGAAGGAGCGCAAACATATTTAATTACGTATTATTTGAATGAGGAGGCAGGAAGCCAATGCGTCGTTGATGAACAGATAGAGGGAGCCGTGACGCTGAGAACGGCGTTAAACAGCGGGCTGTTCAACGAGGGTTCTCAGCTGACGGGGTGGGTTGACGGAGTCGGTA
The DNA here is from genome assembly GCA_937914785.1 of uncultured Eubacteriaceae bacterium. Lineage (GTDB taxonomy): Bacteria > Bacillota > Clostridia > Eubacteriales > UBA1433 > CALGIV01. The sequence goes on from CALGIV010000052.1 coordinate 5,545, forward strand.
AGGCGTATACACCCGGGCAGGTGATTACGCTTGAAAGCGATTTGGTACTTTACGGCGTGTGGACAGAGATACAAAAGCCACAATCTTTAAAGGCGAATCAATCAGAGACTTTTTTGCTGACGATTCGCTATCTGCGCTATGAAGAGGATATTGCCTTAAGCGTCGGGATTTTGGATTATACCGGCGAATATTATGAGGGGGAACAATACAGTGTGTCTTCTCCATCTTTGAATGGTTATATAGCTTCGCCGGCTGTCGTGAGCGGCACGATGGATGGGGCAGATAAAGTCCTTGAAGTGATCTATACGGCAGAGACGGATGTTTCCTATACAGTAGAACATCGCTATGAAACCCTTGACGGCGGCTACGACGTCGTAACAGAGTATAAAACAGGCGTTACAGATACGTATACGCAAGCTGAAGCTGCCAGTAAAGAGGGTTTTGAGGCCGGCGCTTTCCGTCAGTCAATTATTTCCGGTGATGGGCATACAAAAGTAGTCATCGCGTATTATCGTGTAGAAAATTATGTTTATTTTAACACAGGCAGCGGAGCGTTTATTGCACCGGTGCTGTTGAAGTACGGCGAAATTTTTGCACCGGCTGATTTTGTGGCGGAGCGTGTAAATCATGACTTTCTGGGCTGGTATACAAACGAGGCGCTCACACAACAGGCGCCTGCCGAGATGGAAATGGGGACTGAGGACATCACATTATATGCAAAATGGCAGGCGGTTGGACAGGCGCAGTATACGGTTGTTTATCTCGTGGAAAGTCTGACGGTGCCTGGTGGCTATGACGTATATGAAACGCAGCAATATGCCGCATCGGTCGGCTCTGTAATATCTTATGACGCGAGTGCGTTTGTGCCTGGCTTTAGCGCACAGGATCAACTGGGTTTTGAGTTTGAACGCAGTGATGATTCTATCGCGGTCAAGGAAGATGGAACCTCTATTCTGAATGTTTATTATCTGCGCAAAACCTTTACGATTCAATTTTATCGTTTTAGGACAGATTTTTATGAAAGTGTGGTTTGGGATAACCGCAAAGAAAGCAATTATAATTATTTGAATTCCGGTCAATATGATATTGTTGCAAAGTATGGGGAGAATATTTTGTCTTATTGGACACCGGCTAAAATTGCGGAATGTCGTTGGCATTTGAGTGTGAATGATGATGAGTTGTATTATAAATCTATGCTGTGTATGCCGGCTTTTGAAACGCTTGTAATAAAATTGTGGGGGCGAGTTGAGCCTAAAGGAATCGGTTTTAATGTAGATGATGCATATTTGTATCATTACATTGAAGCAATGCCGGGAGATGTGGTCAATTATACGGATCCGGCAACCGGGGTGCAGTTTACACAATTTGGAGAACGGATTTATTCTACAAAAAGATGGACTGGCGATACGATGCCGAGTGCGACGATAGAAGATGCTTATAATATATCGGGATTTAGGGCGGTAACGGCAGATGATATTGAACCTTATGAAAAAAAAGGTAGTGGACTAAATGTTTATTATACAGCCCGCATTAAATATTATCGAGAAGAGTATACAATTCAATTTAATGCAAATGGCGGAATGTTGGAAGACGATGTATCGGTAGTAGTGAAATATGGATACGAGTTTGAGATTCCGGCGCAGCCGACAAGAGCCGGCTATCAGTTTAAAGGGTGGTTTTTGAATACAACAGCGAGTGGGGAGCCGGTCATCGGCCCGGCGCAAACGGGCAATATGGCGGCACCCGCTTTTCCGACGAAGACGGTGACACTTTATGCGGGTTGGGAAAAGGTAATTTATCCTGTAGCATTTGATTTGAATTATGAAGGTGCAACCGGAGGGCCGCCAAGTCAATCGGTCGCTTATCTGGACAGGGTGAGTGAGCCTGTGGAGCCGGTGCGTGAAGGGTATCTTTTTAAAGGATGGTATAGCAATCCAAGTTGTGTGGGGGCAAAATACGTCTTCAGCCAGCCGGTCTACTATGCCTTGACGTTGTATGCGAAGTGGGAAGCAGACCCGGATAAAGTGGTCTCTTACACGGTTGAGCATTTAAAGGATAATAATGAAGCGTTATATGCAATGCAGACTTTGGAAGGCGTAAACGGTGAGGAAATTGTAGCGACGGCGTATTCACACCCGGACTATGTTCCGGATGCGTTTCGAAAAACGCTGGTGCTTTCCTGGAACGGTGAAAACAAAATCGTCTTTTACTATACACATAAAGAGGAATTAAATATTGCCTATGTCGAATATCACGGATATATTTCAAACGGCGAGTTTATCGTTTTTGACGACATTGATCCCGAGTTTGGTGAGACAAACGCAAGCCGTATTCGTGTGCAGGCAAAAACAGATATTTTAGGGTATAAAGCTGTGACGGCAGAACAGGCCGTTCAGCTCGTCAATTCGCAAGATCCATACGACAATGAGATTTTTCACGAATACAAACGTGTTGTAACGGATGAAATTGTCGTCGAAGATTATAATGAGCAGTATGACGGGGAGGAACACGGCGTCATATTGCCGGAAACTTTGCCGGAAGGTTTTAGGGTACAATACTCCGATGCATCAGACGGGCCATGGCAGAATGGGCCTTTGACAGAGAAAGATGTCACAAGCATTCCGTCAGTGGTTTACGTGCGCATTATGCACGACGACTATCATGAGTTTATCACAAGCGCAACGATTACGATCACAAGAAGACAGTTGAAGGTGATTCCGGACGAAGAAAGATGGGAAAAGGGCAGCGATGAAGCAGACCCGGCATTTACCTTTACGTTTGGAAATACGCTGGATGGCGAGACGCCATATACACTGGGGGCTCTGACAAGAGAAGATGCGGCAAACAATGAGCCCGGTACATACGATATTGTGGCAGATTTCTTGTATTTAGTTGAGGGGCAAGGTTTTGATGCGGATAACTATACATTGGTCTATGATGCGAACAGCGTGTTGGTGATCAAGAAGAGCAGTGCTGACTTGCCTGAGGTGTTCGAGGTCAATGCAGACAGCCTGAATGTTATCTATGACGGTAAAGCCCATGGCCTTATCATAGATACGTTGGATGAGGATACGGTTGTTGAATATCAAGATGCAAATGGGAATTACAGTACAGATTCGCCGACAATTACGGATGTTGGCAGTGTGGTGGTAGCTTACAGGGTGCAGCACCCGGACTATATCGGCGCTGTTGAAAATACGGCGACGGTTACGGTGCGCCAGCGTACGCTGACAGTCGTGCCCTCTTTAGAAGAATGGGTTAAAGTCATCACTGCACCGAATGCGGCCGGCGCAGATCCGGAGTTTACTTATACCATTAACAATGTGGTTGAAGGTGAGAGCCTGACGACGAACGGCGGCAAATTGAGCCGAGCATATCCGCTGGATAATGATGTGGCAACGTCTTATGCGTTGACGTTGGGAAATCTGGAATTGCGTAACAGTAATGACGGCACGTTTAAAGCGGCGAACTACACTCTGTCGCTCTCGCCAGGCGTAATGATCGTTCGATACGATAATGCGGTGTTAGCTAATTCGGTGGCGGCCACGGGGGTTAGCCAGGAATATGATGGCAAAGTGCACGGCATCCATATCACGGCTCCGTTTGGTTCAACAATCACGTATAAGATAAGTGAGACAGAAGATTACGGTAGTAGTGAGCCGAAGCAGAAAGACGTGAACAGCGCGCCGATGACGGTCTACTATCAAGTGACGCATCCACATTATATCGGTGAGGTAACAGGAGAGGCGACGATCAAGATTGATCCCAAGCCGATTGTTGCAGTGCCGGCGTTGCGGAACTTTACAAAGACGCCACAGGAAGAAGAGGATCCCGATTTTGACTTTACGCTTGAGAGCGGCATTACGGGAGAGACGCCGGGATTTACCGGGGCGTTAAGCAGAGAGGATCAAGAGAACCATACGGTAGGCGTCTATGCGATTACGCTTGGCAGCCTTGAGCTTGACACGAATGGGACATTTAATTCGGATAATTACACGTTAAGTGTTAAAGAAGGCCATACACTGATGATTAAAAACAGCGAGCTTGCGCTGAAAGATATTGTTCAATCTGCAGGCGTGACG
>CALGIV010000053.1 GCA_937914785.1 uncultured Eubacteriaceae bacterium
CTCGAACCCTCGACCTCCAGCGTGACAGGCTGGCATTCTAACCAACTGAACTACCGGACCGCGACATAATGGTGGGCGCAATAGGGCTCGAACCTATGACCCCCTGCTTGTAAGGCAGGTGCTCTCCCAGCTGAGCTATGCGCCCTGAAAAACGTAAAGTCAGTATACCCTAAACCATAATAATTGTCAATCATATAATGTTAATTTGCGAATTATTTTTTCATAGTTTTCTCGTTTGTGCGGTAAAGTACACGCAGAGCAATCTTTTACATTTTTTTCCATTTTTGTATAGCATCCGCCGCAATCGTCAAATGCATAAAGCGGACAATAACAAAATATGCAATTAAACTCTTCTTCGTTAACATTTTTATGACATGGAAAAAATTCACAGTCTCGATTCGTAAAAAAACGATAAGAATACATCAGACGTCAAACTCCTCAAATTCATCCAATTCCATCGCCTGTTCGATAGATGCGCGTAAAATCTCCGATACTTCTTCGCGCGAAAGCTCCACCTTGCCTTCTTTGGCCTTCTGAGGGCTGGTCGGCTGCGTTTCTTCTCGTTTTTGGATAATGTCTACCGGCAATGTCTGTGATGTATGGATATGCTTCTTCCACTTGTCACTCTCGTCCTGCTTTGATTCAACTTCATCCTGCGCCTTTGCCTCACCGGCAACCTTGCGGCTTTTTACCATTTCGTCAAACGACAACTGACCTTCTATTCGATCTGCCTCCGTGGGCTCCTTCGATGCCGCTTTTACGCCTTCGATTTGTTTCCGGTCGGGCACCTCAACTTTTACTACATCGATAACAAACTCTTCAAGATTATCAACTGTATTGACCGGTTCGTACAAAAACACACTTCTCTGGCCAACTTCCTGTACAAGCTTACACTGCTGCCCATTAACATTCAGCTTATTTCCCATCGCCATAAAATATATACTGCTGCGTTCAGCCACCGCGCCTTTAAAGATAATGTTTACGCGATCCGGCGTCTGATATCTAAGCGTACCGATTTCAAACAGCGGCAACAGATGCGCCTGTGAATAAATCGGCTGAACCGGCCTGTTTACATCATCGATTTTAACCAATACCTGTGTTTGATGCGCCTTTAAATTCAGCAAACATCCACCGGGCAAAAGCGCGCCGAACTTTCCGCAAAAAATCCCTTTCGGAATAAGAAAATCTCTGGCTTTGGTATTCAAATTGCTTACGACAAGATAATGCACGTCTTCATATATAAACTCAAAAGTATGAATACCCGCCGATTCCTGATGCAAAATCCGTTTAATCTGTGGCTTTGGAAACACTTTGCGCAGCAATGATAATTCTATGTCATCATAAGCCTGTATTTCATCCGACGTAATGACAGTCGAAGATAACAGTGCCGCCCAGGTCAAAATCGTATTTTTTTCAAACAACGACAATTTTGTCATCTTGCTTCCAATAAAGTAAGCGTTGGAAACGCTGTGAAAAGATTCATTTAAGTAGCGGCGTGCAACGAGCGTTTGCAGCATATTGGCTGTTGAAATCCGTTCATTATATCCACTCATCTTTAAAATCTTATCTTCCCAAAACGGCGCATTATCAGGTGCGATCTTGCAATAACTGTATTCACCGAACGCAGAGCCGACCGGCGTAGCAGCCGCAATGATAATTTTGTCTTTACAGATCTTATTTAGAAATATCGAGACATCTTTCATAATTTCCGCCCGCGTCTTGTCCACACGCGCTTCGACCGCCGCTGCATACAGCAAATCGACATAGAGGACGTCAAAGCCCCACTCATACAAAATCGTCTTAAATAACTCCGTCAGATACTCCTGCACCTGCGGCTTATAAAAATCAAGCACATAATACTTACCGCCCCTGTCAGGATTATAGCCGGCCGCGCGTTTAAAACGCAATACGTTCGGCAAAAACCAGTCTGCATGCTGCCGAAACAGACGCGAGCGCTTTTCAGCTACAAACGGCGCGATATAAACCCCCGGGCAGTAGCCGCTGTTTTTAATCATCTCCGCAGCATTGCGCATCCCGTTTGGCAGGTACTTACGATTAATATCCTGCCAGTCTCCAAGTCGAAATTGATAGCCTTCGTTGATGATCACCGCATCGTAGCGAAGGCCTTGATTTTTCATATTCACCAATTCATCGCCGAGCTGCTTTTCCGTCAAGACATAACGACTGCCACTTCCCTGTTGCGCTGTCATATAGACATTTTGCAACACATCATTTTTATCTGTTTTGAAATATTTTGCATATTCGTTCTGCAGATCGTATATATTGCCCTCCGTGATGACAAATTCCATCAGTGTAAAACTGTCTTCCACGTTACGAAGTTTTAAATCGGAAACTATTTTCATCGACTTGTTGTGCTCATTCAACCCGAAGAACATAAAGGCGTTCTCCTCATTGATAGAACCATAAAAACGCGCATTGCGACCATCTGCATTCAAAAATTGAATATACGTATGAGAGAGGATACTCCCCTGATCAAAAAATTTATCCGCTTTATAAAATCCACTTTCTTTTAATGCGAAAAGCTTGGCCATCAGGCTTAACTTCTTGCCTTTATCCGGCCGCTTGCCTTCGAAAGAACTGCTGGAAGATTGATAACCATTCGTCGTAATGCTTTCGTAGTCATAAATCATATCAAATGTCAAATGACATTCTTCAAGTACGATTGGCATTTTAGGCCTGACAACAGCTGTGATTTTGTTGCCATACTGAATGCCTGCCGAATTAAATTCCAGACTGACAAATCTATCTTCATACCTTTGCAGACTGTCAAGCCTGACTGTGTACATCTTACCGCCGCGTTTGTACTTCAGTACAAAAACATTCATATTTTTCTCCTCAAGTTGCAAGCCGTCATAATATCAGTCCGTTTTCGGGCTGTTTATGACATCTGTTGAAGCTAATTATTAAAATCAGCAAAATCCGAATGATTGTATTTATTTATGTAAATGTAAAGAAATTGTATCATAGCGAAATCTGTTTGTCAATTACACACAGCACACGTTTATTCCTTATAAACGCCTTTTAAAGTATTGAAAAAAACAACGTTTTTATCAGACATTTCAAACACTATTTGTGTGAATAAAAAAACAATAAAAGCCGCTGCTTTATTATGAAGTAAAAACAGCCTTTCATCCTCATACTGCAAAACTTTTCACTTTCAGTTGCGCATAATCAACTACGCTCTTAACTACCATACCCTTATGTCAAATACTCAAACAAATTGCAATAAAAAGCCAAGTATCATACACACAGCCTCATAAAAAAGCCGCTGCCCGCGGCAACGGCCTTTTATCAAAACCAGAATCCGTTATTTCATCAAAGCCACCGCACACGCGACCGTCGCGCCGACGATGGGGTTATTACCCATCCCGATAAAGCCCATCATCTCAACATGCGCCGGCACGGAAGAAGACCCTGCGAATTGCGCGTCGGAATGCATTCGGCCCATCGTATCCGTCATGCCGTAAGAAGCCGGCCCTGCCGCGACATTGTCCGGATGCAGTGTTCTGCCCGTACCGCCGCCGGAAGCAACGGAAAAGTAGCGTTTACCCTGCTCGATACATTCTTTTTTATAAGTACCCGCAACAGGATGCTGAAAACGCGTCGGGTTCGTCGAATTCCCTGTAATCGACACATCGACGCCTTCAAGATGCATAATCGCCACGCCCTCGCGAACATCGTCCGCGCCAAAGCAACGCACCTTCGCACGCTCACCCTTGGAATACGCCGTCTCGTTGACGATTGCCACCTTGCCCGTAAAATAGTCAAACTGCGTCTGACAGTAGGTAAAGCCATTGATACGCGAAATAATCATCGCGGCATCCTTACCC
>CALGIV010000054.1 GCA_937914785.1 uncultured Eubacteriaceae bacterium
GTCTCCCTGCCATTGGAACCGATCCGAAATGCGATGGACAGTCTCGTAGAAAACTTAGACGAAAAAGACGGTTCCGGAGCCGCTTACGGCATTTTAACGACGGATAAAGTTGCCAAGGAACTCGCACTGGAATTTAAGCTCGGCGGCGCTGTCTGCCGCATCGGCGGCATTGCCAAAGGCTCCGGCATGATCCATCCGAATATGGCAACGATGTTTTCGTTTATCACGACAGACGTTTCAATCAGCACAAAGATGCTGAAAAAAGCACTTTCCCGTATTGTCGACGAAACTTTCAATATGATCAGCATCGACGGGGACACATCGACGAACGATATGGTTTGCCTGCTGGCAAACGGGAATGCGAATAATAAAACCATCGACGAAGAAGGCATAGACTTCGATCTTTTCTGCGCCGCACTAAAGGAGCTCAGCACGTATCTCGCCCGCGAGATCGCCCGCGACGGAGAAGGCGCTTCCAAGCTGCTGACCTGTAATGTCTGTCGCGCAAAAAGCCTTACGGATGCGCGCAAGATCGCCAAAAGCGTGATCACGTCTTCTCTGTTCAAAGCCGCCTGCTTCGGCGCCGATGCCAACTGGGGGCGCATCCTGTGCGCCGTCGGCTATGCGGACGCCGAGTTCGATTTGAATCATATTTCTATCTGGCTCAGCAGTGCCGAAGGTAAAATAGAAGTATGCCGAAATGGGCTGGGGCTTACTTTCAACGAAGAACTGGCAAAGGCAATCTTACTGGAACCTGAAATCAAGATCGATATTTACTTGAGCGACGGCGAATACGATGCGACGGCCTGGGGCTGTGATCTGACGTATGATTACGTCAAAATCAACGGCTCCTACCGTACATAAGGAGCATAAGATATGAACGCTACGCTCTTGACTGCGCTTGAAGCAAAGTACCGCGGCAAGCACATCGTAATCAAGTACGGCGGCAGTATTATGACCGATGAAGAAGCTGCCGCTTCTTTTATTCGTAATGTCGTCATGCTTCATAACCTCGGCATCGGCGTCATCTTAATCCACGGCGGCGGTCCGGCGATCAATGCGATGCTGCATCGCGTCGGTATTGAAAGTAAGTTTATCGACGGCCTGCGCCATACTGATGAAGCGACGATCGAGATTGTCCAGATGGTGCTGTGCGGTCAGGTAAACAAGGACTTAAGCCGGCTTATCAGCCTCAGCGGCGGTAAAGCACTCGGTATCTCCGGCTTGGATGCCGGCATCATTACGGCAGAAAAGAAGACCGGCAAAGCCGACTTGGGATTCGTCGGCCGGATTACCACCATCAACACGATGCCGCTTTTAGACATTCTGAATGCAGGCTATATTCCGGTGTTGTCGACGTTGGGCGGCGATAAGGCAGGCAATGTCTATAACATCAACGCCGACACGGTCGCCGGCGAAGTGGCCGCAGCATTGAACGCCTCCGCTTTCTTTCTGCTGACCGACGTAGCAGGCATTCTGCGCGATAAAGACGACCCTGAAAGCTTAATCAAGGCCATCGATGTCCCGCAGGCCGAACAGGCCATTGCCGACGGCGTCATTGCCGGCGGGATGATTCCTAAGACGCAATGCTGTATCAACGCCGTAAGCCACGGCGTTGAACGCGCCTATATCATCGATGGCAGAAAGAAATATCTGTTGCTTTCCATCCTGCATAGAAATGACGGCGGCGGCACGATGTTTGTACGCCGGCTGAAACCATAGGAGGATAAATATGGATAATCAAACTGTCATAAACAAAACCAAAGAACATATTGCAAACACTTACGGCCGTTACGACGTGGCCATTCAGCGCGGCAGCGGCGCGCGCTGCACGGACTTTGACGGCAAAGAATACATCGACTTCACGAGCGGCATTGGCGTGAACTCTCTCGGTTTCTGCAATGAGACATGGGCACTGGCCGTCAGCCGTCAGGCACAAACTTTAAATCACACATCCAACCTTTACTACACGGAGCCGGGCGCGCTGCTGGCCGAACGGCTGTGCAAGGCGACGGGGATGAAGAAAGCCTTCTTCTCCAACTCCGGCGCAGAAGCCAACGAAGGCGCGATCAAAGCGGCACGCAAATACAGCTACGATAAATACGGCAGCGGCCGGTATGAAATCGTCACCCTCGTCAATTCTTTTCATGGCCGTACACTGGCCACGATCACGGCGACGGGCCAAGACGTATTTCATCAATTCTTCGACCCGTTTGTCGAAGGTTTCCGCTACGCCAAAGCGAACGATATTGACGATGTGCTTGACAAAGTGAATGATCAAACCTGCGCGATTATGATTGAGGTCATTCAGGGTGAAGGCGGCATCTTAACGCTTGAAGGCGACTTTTTGAACGCGCTCGATAAGCTGGCAAAAGAGCGCGACATCCTGCTCATCGTCGACGAGGTACAGACCGGCATCGGCAGAACAGGCACTCTTTTCGCCTATAGCCATTTTGATCTTATGCCCAATATAGTCACGGCTGCCAAAGGACTTGGCGGCGGCCTGCCGATCGGCGCCATACTGTTCGACGAAAAAACCCAAAATGTGCTTTCTCCCGGCACCCACGCGACGACGTACGGCGCAAACCCTATCTGCTGCGCAGGCGCCAATGCCGTATTGGACTATCTGACGGACGATAAGTTAAGAACAATAACCCAAAACAATACGATGATAACCGACTATATTTTACATCTTCCCCACGTTAAAAGCGTCTCCGGCCTGGGGCTGATGATCGGTATTGAGATCGATATCGACAACCAGACTGTCGTCAAAAAATGCATTGAAAAAGGGCTGCTCGTTCTTACGGCCAAACATAAAATCCGACTTCTGCCGCCACTGAACATCACTGCAGAAGAAATCGATGCCGGGCTGGCAATCCTGAAAGATGTCCTTCACTCTATCTAAATAAAAAACATCGCTGCTTATGGCGACGCTACAACAGAGGCTATCCTTAAAAGGATGGTCTTTGTTTCATTTATGGCTTTAATTCGTTACACAAAACAGTTTTGCATTTAGAACCTACTGTGCTAGAAATAAACGTATCATCAAGTTTCTTCTTCTATGTTTATACTTTTGATTCTTGTGCGCTTGAAAAAGCGCGAAGAAAATAAAGAATGAACAGCCAAGAAAAGCCAAACATCAAACCGATAATATTGCATTTTCAATATAATACCAAAAAAAGAGCCAATCCCAACCGTTAAATATCGGATGACATTGACCCTGAAACTTATCCAAACCTTTAGCCGCGATCAGCTAACCCTGAAAAAAGCAGCCTACCTTCTATCACCCTCATACACTTCCCGCAACCGATCCACCAGCATAAATGCAACCTGATTGATGCTCTGTGAGCCGGCCACCATAACAAAGTCGCCCGGCCCAAGCCGCTCAAGCAAATAATCGACAATATCGTCAAATTTACTGATGCACACCGACGGTGTACCGTAGCGCTCCTGAACAGCTTCTGCAACCTGATCACTGCTCACGCCCCACTCATTGGCCTCACGGTCAGAGTAGACATCGTTCATAATCAGAAAATCACAATCGTGCAACGCCTCTGCAAACTCATCGAAGAACGCGTACACACGCGAATACGTATGCGGCTGAAAAATGACCCATAAGTTATTATGCTCATAATTGTGACACGCTTCAATCGTCACTTTCACTTCGGTTGGATGATGCGCATAATCTTCATAGACTTTGATCTGGTTGACCTCTCCACGAAACTCAAAACGCCGTTTCGTGCCGGAAAAAGACGCCAGCGTCTTTTGCATCGACTCGGCCGAAACGCCGAGGAAATCGCCGCAGATAATCGAGGCCAGTGCATTGAGCACATTGTGCTGCCCCTGCACGACAAGGCTGAACGTTCCGTAATAATCGCCGAATTTATACACATCAAACGTCGGACGCCCCAGCTTATCGTACGTGATATTGCCCGCGTAAAAGTCATTCTCTTCGCCCAATCCAAAGCGGACGACATTACAATCGCATTGCTCTGCAATATAAGCGATTTCTTTGTCATCTCCATTTAAAATAACCAAGCCATCCTTTGGCACGATTTGCGCAAACTTTAGAAAAGATTCGCGAATCTGCTCAATCCCGCCGGTAAAATAGTCCAGATGGTCTTCTTCCACATTTGCAATGATCGCAACATAATGCTGTGAATCTAAAAAGCTGTCGACATATTCACACGCTTCGGTCACAAAGTATTCACTGGGACCAAGCCGATAGTTCCCATCGATTTCCGCCAGCGTTCCGCCGATGCTGATCGCCGGATCCAGCCCCGCATTCAACAGCATCAACGCAATCATCGACGACATCGTCGTCTTACCGTGCGTGCCGGAAGCTGCGACTGTCTTCGGATACAGCGTTGTCAGATAGCCCAAAAATTCCTTGCGCTGCATAATCGGCAGACTGCGTCTGCGCGCCTCTGTCATTTCCGGATTTTGTTCGTTAATGGCTGCCGTATATACGACGAGATCGCAATCTGCCGGAATGTTTGCAGCCTTATGGCCGATTTTAATATCGTGACCTTCTGCAGCCAGCTTATCCGTATAAATACACGGACGCATATCCGAGCCGCTGATCAAATGGCCTTTATCGGCCGCAATATGCGCAAGCCCGCTCATACTGGTGCCGCCGATGCCGATAAAATGAATCTTTTTAATTTTATTAAAGTCAAGCGTCAAGTTATTCACCACCGTTAAAAAAGTAATTTTATTATATAGTTATTCAACTGAATTAGCAAATATTTTTCATCCTTGACAAGTATATGTATACAATCATTTTTTACAAAGTAAACATTTACCTGTTTTTATTTAAATGATTATTTTAATATTCTTTTTACTATTAAACTCTTTTTTTAATCAAATCACAAAAAAACAGCGTTTTTTATACTGTTTTTTCAAAAAAACGTTTTCTTTTTCCATTCTTTGGGCTATTATAGTATTAAGCAGTATGCGTTTTATGTGTATATTGTTGTATACATCCACTGTTTTAGCATATGGGAGGCGTTATTCTATGCAAATCACAGATATTCGAGTCAGAAAGATTTACACCGACGGCAAGATGAAAGCAATCGTTTCCGTCACTTTTGACGACGAACTGGTCATCCACGACATCAAAATTATCGAAGGACAAAACGGTATGTTCATCGCAATGCCCAGCAGAAGAACTCCGGATGGGGAGTTCAAAGACATCGCGCATCCAATTAACATTGAAGCGCGTCAAAAGATGCAGCGGGCCATCCTGGCAAAATATGAAGAAGCTGCCGCTGAAGAGGCAGCAACCGCTGAGTTGAATATTTAAGCCCATTCAACGTATCTGAAATATTTATTTAAAAAAAGTAAAATAACCATGAATAAACTGCATAAATTTGCTATAATAAACATTGTTAGTTATAGTAGAAGAATTTGATGCGGTTTATTCTTTTTAAAAGTTGAATATTTATACACAGCGTTGGAGGTGGAACTTTTGCAGAAAAAACAGGCAATCATCCTTGCCGCAGGAAAAGGGACGCGCATGAAGAGCGACAGACCCAAAGTTTTACATACAATTTGCGGAAAAAGTATGCTTGATTATGTCATTGATCATGCCAGAGGTGCGGAGATATCCGACATCGCTGTTATCATCGGATATCAAGCAGAGGAAGTCGGCGCCACACTACCAAAGGACGTCACTCCTTTCACCCAGCACGAACAACTTGGTACAGGCCATGCCGTTCTGCAGGCGCTGCCGTTTGTCGATGACGAAGCGTATGTCGTTATTTTATGCGGTGACGCGCCGATGGTAAGTGCCGATGTGATTAAAAACCTGTATGATTATACTGCAAAGGGCCATCTGGACGCTGTTGTGCTTTCAACGAAGCTGGACGATGCGACAGGCTATGGCAGGATCGTCCGCGATAATACCGGCCGAATCAGCCGGATTGTCGAACACAAAGACGCAACAGAAGAAGAACGGCAGATCTGTGAAATCAACTCCGGCGTCTATTGCTTTAACGGAAAAAGCCTGCGCTACGCACTGGCTAAATTAGATAACGACAACGCGCAAAACGAATACTATTTCACCGATACCATCCAAATCCTGCTAAAGCACGGCGCCAAAGTCGACGCATTGGTTGAGGCGAATGCAAACATCATCAAAGCCGTCAACGACAAAGCCCAGCTCGCCGAAGTCGAAGCGCTGATGCGGGAACAAATCAACACAAAATGGCTTTATGAGGGCGTCACGATGATCGACCCCAAAACAACATATATATCTTACGATTCAATTCTATCTCCCGGCGTCACACTTTATCCCGGCGTCATCATCGAAGGGAAGAGCCGTATCGGCACAAACACCACGATCACCGCTGCTTCGCGCATCGCCGACAGCACAATCGGCAGCGATTGTACGATTCAAAGCTCTACTATTCTCAGCAGTACGAT
>CALGIV010000055.1 GCA_937914785.1 uncultured Eubacteriaceae bacterium
AAAAAAACTACATTCTCATTGGCTTATTACTAACAAAAATGTAGCTTATAACTTGGTGCGGATAACAGGATTTGAACCTGCACAGTATTGCTACCACTAGAACCTGAATCTAGCGCGTCTGCCAGTTCCGCCACATCCGCAAATTATAATTAAATGTTTAACAATAATAAGAATAACATAAAAATTTAAAAAAACAAGGCAGAAATTTATAGAATAAAAAACATTGAATTGGTTGAAAATCCAATGTTTTTGTTTGTGTTAATGCGGATGAAGGGAGTCGAACCCCCACGCCAAAGGCGCTAGATCCTAAGTCTAGTGCGTCTGCCAATTCCGCCACATCCGCATAACTTTTACGCGTGTTTTATGTTATCAAAATATTTCATCATTGTCAACCGATAAATTGTTTTTCTCTTGGTTCTTTACCTGTACAGACTAAGCTAAAAACTCCACATCCTCTTATCAATCTGCCGGCTTACCAAACACAGGCGCATCCCATAAATCAGCAAGATCCCAAGAAGCAGATGCACGCCGACAGCATAGAAATTGCGCACGATGATCAAAAATGGAATTTCGAGCAGGCAGTAAAACGCCGACCACAAAAACGCCCACGCTTTAGCCTTAAAAACGTTGATCAGAAACAACACAAGAACGCCGATTATGATCAGAAATACGGCCATAAAGACAATGCCCAGACCAATTTCTCCGCCGCTTAAAGCCATCAGACCATAATTTAATAAAATATCCGGTAAAATCACGCGGATGGGATCAAAACTGATCGGCAGACGAAAAACTGAAACGACAATATTAAAAGCAATCATTGCAAGCAGTGCCACGACTGCAAAACTCAATACTTTGATGCCGCGGTTAAGCTTCGCCTGTATTTGATGATAATCACTGTTATTCATCGAAATTATCCTTATCTTTTACTCATAAATTTTTCGATATCGTCCGGATGCTTAATAATCCCGCCAGTAAGAACTTCACAGCCATTCTTCGTTACCAGCACATCGTCTTCAATGCGCACCCCAACGCCGAATTGCCTGACATAAAGGCCCGGCTCTACGGTGATAACCATTCCTTCTTTTAAGGGTACATTCTTATCCGTTGGATCATGCGCATTTAAACCCAGCCCGTGGCCGATATTATGATAGTAGTATTTACTGATATACTTTGCTTCATCCATAATCCCAAGTTCCATCAATCCCTTTGCCATAACCGCTTTGGCCAGGGCCTCCAACTCTTTAAATGTCACACCGGGCTTGATATAATCGATCACCGCCTCATTAGCGCGCAGCACGATATCGTAAATACTGCGCTGTTGCGGCGTGTATTTTCCATTTATTGGAAATGTTCGCGTAACGTCTGCACAAAACATATTGTTTGCGGCGCCGACATCACAAAGCACCATTTCTCCACCGGACACTTCCTGATTATTATCTTCATAATGCAACACCAACGCATTTTCTCCACCGGCAATGATCGAGTTAAACGACACTTTCATCCCGGCCCGTATCACTTCATATTCAAAACCGGCTCGCAGTTCTCTTTCATTAATACCGGGCTTGGCCGACTTCATCATACGCAAAATACCTCGATTGGTCACCGCGACTGCTTCGCGAATCATATTGATCTCATATGCGCTTTTAATACTGCGCAACGGGACGGTAATTTCCGCTGAATTCAATACCGTTAAATATGGATATTTTCGCAAAATCTCCTGCGCAAGCAATTCCTGCGGGGTGATATAATCGATATACTTTTTTGCACCGCATTTGACATTGAAATAAATATTTTTATATCCCTGATCCATCATCATCGCAAACACTGCATTAAAGCTGTCAATCGGATGCACTTCAACAATACCGGAGAACTCCTTAATCTCTTCTTCACTCAGACGATAGCCTGTCCATTTTTCCTCGTATTCATCTTTGCGATATACAAACAACTTTTGAACGATTTCGTCATTCAGTTTCGCCGCCAAGAATATAAAACCCGGTTCGCTCACCCCTGTCAAATAGAAAAATTCCCGATCCGGTTCAAAGTCGTAAAACATATCCTGACTGGAAATATACATCGTGTTTGAATGAATTACGGCAATACTGCCATTTTTCATCTGTTTCATAAACTTTTTTCTATTTGCCATCACATACTTTTTTTGCATCATTTTTCTCCTTATTTACACATGTACCAGTTTTATAATACCTGGCTTTTGATTTCTTCAATCTCTGTCAGCGAGACTAATTTACCAAAACCATCTTTATACTCAACGACAATAACACCGGCATTGCTCAGCACCGGCTGACGAATCGTATCGAGCGGATAATTCAACAGCGCAGTCGTCATCGCCCAAATCACACCGCCATGTGCAGTAAACAGGCAGGTCTTGTCCTCTTCCTTGATCGCATCGACATACTGCTTGCGGTCTTCATAAAACTCGTTCCAGGTTTGTCCGCCCGGATAGCGAAAATGAAGCAGATTCTCGCGGTAATCGTCGATATCAACACCCATTTCAATAAAATCTTTGTGCGCAACGCCTTCGTACTCGCCAAAATTAATTTCGCGCAGCCATTCGACGATATTTAACTCAACACTCAGGTTTTGCGACACCATCTCACCAATATGGCAGGCGCGCCGAATAGGGCTCGATAAAATTTCGTCATAACTGCCATAACTTAAATACTTTATCAAAGCCTCTGCCTGCTTCTCCCCTTCGGAAGAATACGGTGAGTTTGTCACACCTACCAGCCTACCCTCTGTATTGGCGACTGTCTGGGGATGACGGGCCATTATAAAACGCATAGATTCTACCTCCCCTTTAATTTATATATTATATCATTTGTTTTGCGTTTTTCAAACATTTAAGTTATAATTTTTATCTATAATTTACTTAAATTTATTTGTAAAACAAATAATAAACGGAGCTTTATTGACATGAATTATAAAGAAAGTTTAAATTTCATTCATAAACAAAATAAATTCGGCACCAAATTAGGCCTTGAGAACATCCGCCTGCTGGCTGATTCTCTCGACCGCCCACAAGACCGCCTGCACTTTATTCATGTCGCCGGAACAAACGGCAAAGGCTCCATTTGCACGCTGCTCTCCTACGCACTTAAAGCAAACGGCTACAAAACAGGGTTATTTATCTCCCCCTATGTCGTTTGTTTTAACGAACGCATCCAAATCGATAACCACTATATCGAAAACATCCGCCTCGCAGATATCACGACACGTATCAAAGCACAAATCGAACAGAACTTGCGCGCCGGAATTCCTCATCCAACGGAATTTGAACTCGTCACCGCCATTGCGCTTACTTATTTTGCCGAAGAAGGCGTCGACATTGTCATCTGGGAAACAGGCCTTGGCGGCCGCCTTGATGCAACAAATATGATTGACAATAACGTATGCTCTGTTATTGGGAGCATCAGTAAAGATCACACAGAGCACCTCGGCGATACTCTGGAAGAAATTGCTTACGAAAAAGCATGTATTATTAAAAAAAAATGCCCCTGTATATTGATGCACCAAGACGGAAACATACAAGATGTTGTGCGCAGTAAAGCTGAATCACTGGACAGTCCACTTTATATCTCAGATGACGGCGGCTTGAGCGTTATACGCACCAATCTAACCGGACAAGAGGTACTTTACCAAAATCATTCTTTATCGTTGCCTTTGCCCGGCGCTTATCAGATCAAAAACCTTGCCGTCGCACTCAAAGTGCTTGAAGTAATCGCTTCCAGCGGTTTTCCGACTTGTCTTGAAAAAACATTTGGCGGCATCGAACAGGTAACATTTCCGGGCCGTTTTGAAGTGCTAAAGACTGCCCCACTCGTCATCATCGATGCTGCCCACAACGAAGAAGGCATCCGCGCTTTAAACGACAACATCGAAACGTTGTTTGCCGGGCGCGACATCACATTGTTTTTCGGTAAGCTCAAAGATAAAGATTTCGGTGATGAAATGACTCGATTACTCACAAACAAAAAACAGATTTACACCCTGACCCCACCGAATCCACGTGCGATGAAAGCCGCTGAACTTGCCGAATTGCTGAAAAAAGATTACTGCGTAAATGCATTGCCGGTAGAAGCAAGCGATATCCTGCACTATATCGACCGGCATGATTCGAACGGTGTTTATATTTTTGCCGGCTCTATTTATTTGATCAGCGCGTTAAGAAATACTCTTTTGGGCATATAATTAAAATGGCTTAATTTAATCAATGATCAAATGATCATTGATTATTATTTTATGTTCAAAATAAACTTTAATCAAAAATACTTAATTTTCACTTATGAACCTCACGCCTAAACTCTCATCCATGACCCCAAAGGAATACTCAAAAAGAATCCGGCTATGAAAAAGCAGGAGCGTTCTTCATATTGAAAGCTTAAAGGAAGCAGGGCAGAAAATTAGCCGATACGCATACGGCCAATTTTAGCTTTGCGCCGCAGCCCATCCAAAGGATGCGGCGCGCGAAGCGACTGCCTGATTCCGCTTAAGCATTCAACACTTCTCTGCTTTTTCATCCGCCGGCGGCTTTTTTCCGCACTTTTCAGCTGTTGGAAAATGAGGAATAAACAATATATCCAATCGACAACAATTAAACCCGACAAAGTTTACTCGTAAATCCCACAATCTTTTACCATGTCTTCTTTAAAATCAAAGAAACAAAAAAGAGCCGTTGCTTTTGCAACAACTCTTTATTTAAAATCTAAGGGATTACATCATCGGCATTCCGCCGCCCATAGCAGCCGCGTTCATATCCGGCGTATCATCCTTGAT
Source organism: uncultured Eubacteriaceae bacterium (assembly GCA_937914785.1). Classification (GTDB taxonomy): domain Bacteria; phylum Bacillota; class Clostridia; order Eubacteriales; family UBA1433; genus CALGIV01. The sequence goes on from CALGIV010000055.1 coordinate 4,792, forward strand.
ATCACCGACTGCCGCTTCTGTGGTCAGCATCATAGCCGCTGCACTCGCCGCGTTTTGCAGAGCACTGCGCGCTACCTTCGTCGGATCGATAATCCCCTCTTTGATCATATCGACATACTCAAAACGATA
>CALGIV010000056.1 GCA_937914785.1 uncultured Eubacteriaceae bacterium
TCTGCGGGCATTTGAACATTTTTCAAATCGTAATAATAGTTGGTTTTAACAATTTGAACGACAAGATCCTTTCCAACATCCGCAATATCGACGACATACACTTCGGCATCTTCGCGCACTTCGCCCGCTTCCAGAGAATCCTTCATGATATTAAAGTCGATCCCGTTCATAATGGCGTAGATATTCGAAGCTTCATAATCAATTTTGTATTCCTCTTTGCCATCCTCGTCCAATAGTTGCACCATCGGCATCGTCGTGTATTTTTGTGTCTCTTCCGTCGTATTTGTATAATGAAACCGCATCGCCAAGAACGTCTTGCCTTCCGGCGGCTGAATATGTTCGATGTTATTTAAAAAGACGAGCTCGTCCATAACAAAATCATATGAGTTCAAACTCACAGATTCGCCCAATTGCAAATTTTCTTCCGCCTGCTGCCCGCACGATGCAAATAAGCACAAACAAACAACTCCTGTCAACAGGATTGTCAAAGTCTTTTTCATCACACTACTTTCCTGCCTTTATCTCGGTCGTCCCGTACATAAACTCAACCAATGCATCGGGAATCCTTATGCTGTCGTCAGCCTGCTGATAATTTTCAATCAGCGCCGCAATCGTCCGGCCGACGGCCATTGAAGAACCGTTCAGCGTGTGCACAAATTTTACTTTTCCATCTCCATCACGGTAGCGCAGATTCGTCCGACGCGCCTGATAGTCTTCAAAATTCGTACAGGAGCTGATTTCGACATACCGATTGTAGCTGGGCATATACACTTCAATATCATACGTCTTCGCAGCGCAGAATCCAATATCCCCCGTGCACAGCTCGATTACACGGTAAGGCAAATTCAGCTTCTGGAGAATACGTTCCGCATCCTTTGTCAGGTTTTCCAGCTCATCGTACGAAGCCTCCGGATGCGTCAGTTTGACAAGCTCCACCTTATCAAACTGATGGTTGCGCACGAGGCCGCGTGTATCTCTGCCGGCTGAACCCGCTTCAGCGCGAAAACACGGCGTATATGCAGTCAATTTTACAGGCAAAGCTTCTTCAGGCAAAATCTCATCGCGATATACATTGGTCAGCGGCACTTCCGCCGTCGGAATCAGAAAATAATCCGGCTCTTTTAATCCAAACATATCAAATTCAAACTTCGGCAGCTGCCCCGTGCCTGTCATCGACTTCCGGTTCGCCAGAAACGGCGGACTGATCTCTGTATATCCACCTTCCGTCGTGTTCGTATACAACATAAAGTTGATCAATGCGCGTTCCAGGCGCGCGCCAAGCCCCTTAAACATCGTAAAGCGGCTGCCCGTAATTTTCGCGGCACGTTCAAAATCCAGAATATCCAACGCCACACCCAAATCCCAATGGGCTTTCGGTTCAAAGTCAAACTGCGGCACCGCACCCCACTTACGAATTTCAACATTTTCCGTCTCATCCCTGCCGACGGCAACATCCTTATTCGGCGTATTGGGAATGCCCAGCAACCATTCATTGATCTGCTCATCGCAAAGGCGCACCTGATTGTCCAACTCTTTCGTCTTATCGCTTAAAAAACGCATTTGTTCAAACAATTCCGCCGTATCTTTTCCTTCCTTTTTCAACACCGGCACCTGTTTGCTCACCCGGTTCTGTTCCGCCTTTATTTTTTCCGTTTCCGCCAGAAGCTCTCTGCGGCGCTCATCCGCTTTTAATAAATCCTCTATCGGATATTCTCCGCCTCTGCGCGACAACAGCTCGATGACCTGGTCTTTATCTTGTCTGATTCGCTTAATATCTAACATTTTATAACTCCTTTGTTGGAAACAGTCCACATGTAATACATTAGATAATTATATTGCAATTCTTTAAACAAAGTCAATAATTATTCCTTTATTATAACCTTTATGACGTTTTTTTCCACATCTTTTTCTCAATTCACTGTTTTGCCGATAAAGCTGCACGGCAATGTACTCTTTATATCCAATATCTTAATTCAAATCTTAACAACTCATTAAATTACATTATTTATCTTGACATTAACGTTACGTAAAGGTTTATACTGTCTTTATCAGGAGGAATGCTTATGGAATATACGATCAGCCAACTGGCTTTACTCGCCGGCATCAGCACGCGCACCCTGCGCCACTACGATAAGATCAGCCTCTTATCACCAGCCTATATAAACCAATCCGGCTATCGCATCTATACCCGAACCCAGGTCGATACCTTACAGGAAATCCTTTTTTTCAAAGCACTTGATATGCCGCTGGCCGATATTCGCAAAACCATTTACCAGCCGGATTATGACCGGGCGGCAGCACTTGAAAAACACTTGCTTTTGCTTGAAAAAAAGCAGCAGCACTTAAGCCTTCTGATTGACAATATCCAAAAGACTATCTCATCTTTAAAAGGAGGAAAAACGATGACTGACAAAGAAAAATTTGAAGGACTGAAGCAGGAACTCATCTCACATAACGAGCTGCAATACGGCAAAGAAGTCCGCAGTAAATACGGAGAGAACACGGTTGACGCAGCCAACGCGCATCTTTTAAATTTATCTGAGGAACAATTTGAGAATATGGAAGAAACAGGAAATAAAATTATTTCATCATTGGAATATTCTGTAAAAAATAATCTCTCTGCAGACTCTGCAGCAGCAAAAGAAATCGCCCAACTGCACAAACATTGGCTCTCTTTCACCTGGCCGTCCTATTCAAAAGAAGCGCACTTATCGCTGGTTGAAATGTATGTCTCAGATGAACGCTTTACTGTTTATTACGATAAAAACATCAAGGGCTGTGCCTTATTTCTTAAAAATGCTGTTCAGGCTTTTATTGACAACATATAACAATTCACGCACTTAATCGATAAACGATTTCATTATAAACTCTCCTGCGGATTGATTTTTTGTATTTTATTGCTTTATTTGCCCAATTCCCTATTTTTGTCCCGATATTATTTGTTTATATTCCGATACAATATTATTGAAATATAAAAAAATCATTGCATTGTATTAACGAAGCAAATTGGCACAAATTGTAAAATGCTGTAACTCTGCTTCCTACAAACTACTTTTTGCAATTGAATTTTAAAAAATACAAATACAAAGGGGACATATGATGAAAAGAAAGTACAAAATAAAAAGATTATTCTTATTCCTGCTTGCAGTTGTTTTGCTTTGCGCTCTAAGCGGTGAGGCTTTCGCTGAAAAAGCACTTTTATCCTCCCCTGAAGCAGCGGGCGAAAGCTCCGCCTGGCTGCAAGGTCAAATCGATAATGCAACGGATGATGTGCCTACCACCATAACCCTTACTGCCGACATTGAGGTAGACGAGGTCATCACCATTCCATCCGGCAAGAATATTATCCTGATTCCTGACAGCACTGCCCGCACACTCCGCCCTGTTGCAGCAAACGACTCTCCTCAGATTTTCTATATAGAAGATGGGGCACAGCTGACGCTGGGAGTCCGCGATGGCGATGATGCCAAATTGGTTCTTGACGGTAATGGAAAAAAGTTAGGCTACGGTATGATTCTCTGTGAAGGTACGCTGATTCTTGAATCCGGGACGCTGAAAGGGTTCGCCGGTATTGCCAGCCGGAAAGGCGCTGTCGCGGTTTCAGGCCAGAATGCGTCCTTTACGATGAACGGCGGGCTGATTACTGAAAATACTTTTTACAACCAATACGGCGGTATCGTCTATGTATACGAGGGCGCTACTTTTACGATGAATGGCGGCGTGATCTCGCAAAATGATGCGGCGGCGCCGGAAGAAGAGGTCAGGGATATCAACAATGGTGTTATTTACATTGAAGCCAGTGGAACCACTGATATAAGCGCTCCGCTCACCACCACGTTTATTTTGGAGGGCGGCGAAATCTCTAACAACCATTCGCACAGCGGCACGGTCTTTTTAGGTGAACCTGCCTGGCCTGATTATTATTCGAAAGCGAAAATGACGATGAACGGCGGACTGATTACTCAAAACACTGCAATGCACATCGGCGGCGGCGTCTTCGTCTGCGGACAAGCCATTTTCGAAATGAATGACGGAACCATTTCGCACAACACGGCGATGATAGGCGCAGGCGTTGCGGCATATGATCTTTATGTTTCCTACGGTGAGGGGCAGTCCTTTGAAGACTGGAAGTATTTCTTTCCCGGACAATTCACGTTAAACGGCGGCGAAATCAGCAACAATCATGCTGTGCATGACGAAGACCTTACGGAAAACGACGGCGGTTGCGGCGGCGGCGTCTACGTCGGCTCAGACAATGTTGTGCTCAACGCCGGACACATCATAAACAATACCGCCTCCAAACAGGGCGGCGGGGTTTACGTAGGCTCTATCCCTTACACGCTGCATATGTACAACGCCCTGATCACGGAGAACACGGCGAATGTTTTGGGCGGCGGTATGTGGTATTGCCCGACCGGAGACTCCACGAATACTGTAACCAGCGGCGGCGCTATTTTTGACAATACGGCCGACGGCGCGGGCGACGACTACGCTGCGGTATGGCAGCCGGACAGAGAGCACTACACTTCTCTGGCAGACCGTATGCTGGGCGGCGGAGAAGTAAAATGGTATCTGGACGGCGCCGTCGACTCCAACGTCCAGCCACTGGGCGATGTGGACGACAGCGTGGCGCGCTTTGATCCCGCCAATCCGGGGCAGCGCATTACGAATATTCAAAACAGCGCCGACAGCTATGCCTTAAAATCCCTTGCCAACGAATCTGCCAAACAACTGGCAAGAGACAAGGCAACCTTGATTATTACCGGCAATTCTTCCGAGCGCGGCGGCGGCGTAGGCGCCAACGGTGCTGTCATCATCGGCGTCCCCGGTGAAGACTACACGCTGAACGTTACGAAAACCTGGAGCAGCGATACCCCGGAGAATGAAAAAAAAGAACTGACGGTTTATCTGAAAATCGACGACTACGAACTGGACGCCGTAGTTTTAAACAGCACGAGCAACTGGCGCGCTCAGTTTACACAATTGCCGAACCCTGCATCGCTGGATATGAAAATCGCCGTGGTGGAAAATCCGGTACCCGACGGCTTTATCCCGTCTTACTCGGATGTAGTCATCGATACAGACACACAAACTATGAACATTGAAATAACCAATACCTATATCCCGCCGAAAAGTTTATGTATCTCCAAGACGGTCACTGGTAACGGCGATCAAGAGAAAGATTTTACCTTTACAGTCAAATTAAAAAATGCTGATGGAAGCCCACTGCAAGGCGCCTTCAGCTACACAGGCAACCGGACCGGCACCATTTCTGATGGCGGTGAAATTCTTCTAAAACATGGTCAAAGCATCGTCACCGAGCCGCTTCCGTCAGGCACGCTATACGAAGTAATCGAACAGGACAGCGAAGATTATACTGTAACCAGCAGTAATTCCAAAGGCGTCATAACGGAAAATCAGGCAGCAATGGTCTCTTTTATCAATCATAAAACCACGCCTGGTTCCGAGACAACTTCCGTCTCGGTGAACAAAATATGGGATGACCAAAATAACGCGAATCAAAAACGTCCGAACGCTGTCAAAGTTCAGCTCTGCAAAGATGGCGTCGCCTACGGTGACCCAGTTTCATTAAACGAAGGTACGCAGTGGGCATATACCTGGTCCGATCTTTCAATCGACAGCCTCTGGACGGTACAGGAAATCGAAATCCCTGATGGATACCAAGCGAAAATCACACAGGATCAAACAAACTTTACCATTACGAATACCTTGTCCCTTTCCCCGGCACCCACACCTGCTCCGCCGACAGGAGACAGAGCCAAGTTGACCCTCTGGATAAGCCTTATGGGCATTGCAGCCACAGGCTTTATCATCGCCTTGTTCGCTAAAAAGAGAAAGCAAAACACTATTAAGTAAACAAGACAATCTCTTCTGCCGCAGCACGGTAACACTGAATACCGTGCCGCGGTTTTATTTGCCCACAACAGAACTGACGCACGAAAAAAAGCAGAGAATCCTCTGCTTTCTTAACTTCTTCATAAAACAACTTAACGACACCTCGATTAGTCGATCTTATATCTTCTTTTGAATCTGTCGACACGTCCACCGGTATCCACAAGCTTCTGCTTACCTGTAAAGAATGGGTGGCAAGCGGAACAGATTTCCACTTTGATGCCGTCTTTTTTCGTCGAACCGGTTTCAAACGTGTTCCCACAAGCACACTTTACCGTTACGGTCTGATAATCCGGATGAATGCCTTGCTTCATATATCTCACCTCATCTAAAAGAATTTGTTTACTTTTGCAATAGCTATACTATTATAACACGCCAGGGAAAAATGGCAAATGTTTTTTTAAAGATTTGCATATTTTTTTGAGATTAGATTTAAAAATTCTTTGTTCGAATCCGTTTTGGACATAATACTAAAGATTTTGTCCGTGATTTCAATCCGATTCGTATTGCCGGACATCATCTTGCGCAACACATAGGAAACAGACTCTTCCTGCTCACTCAGCAGTAAGTCTTCGCGCCGCGTCCCTGAACGGCCAATATCGATCGCCGGAAAAACCCGCTTTTCCGCCAGTTCGCGATCAAGATGAATTTCCATATTCCCCGTCCCTTTAAACTCCTCAAAGATCACATCGTCCATTCGGCTGCCTGTCTCGACAAGCGCTGTGGCCAAAATCGTCAGGCTGCCGCCTTCACGAATATTGCGCGCCGCACCGAAAAACTTCTTCGGCAGATAGAGCGCTTCCGGATCAATGCCGCCCGACAGCGTCCTGCCCGAAGGCGGCACGACAAGATTGTTTGCACGCGCATAGCGCGTAATGCTGTCCATCAGGATGACCACATCTTCGCCGATCTCTACCAGACGCTTTGCACGTTCAAGCACCATTTCCGACGCTTTGATATGATTGGTCGCCGGCTGGTCAAACGTCGAGTACACGACATCCGCTTTGACGGACTCAAAAAAGTCTGTCACCTCTTCCGGCCGCTCGTCGACGAGCAGGACGATGAGCTTCATCTTCGGGTAATTGGCCACAATAGCGTTGGCGATCTCTTTGAGCAGAATTGTTTTGCCTACTTTGGGCGCTGCGACAATCATACCGCGCTGACCTTTGCCCACCGGTGAAAAGATATCCATAATACGCGTAGAAAACGGGCGCTTGCCCGTCTCAAGGCTCAGTTTCTCATCCGGAAAAACCGGTACCAAACGCTCAAAAACCTTGCGGTTCTGCATTTCTTCTACCGGGTGATCGTTGACCTTTTCGACGTACAACAAAGCGTCAAACCGCTCGCTTTCGTTCGGAATGCGAATCTTTCCTGAAATTTCATCCCCGCGGCGAAGCCGGTACCGCTTGATCTGATGCGGAGAGACATAAATGTCGTCCTCTCCGGGCAAATAGTTCTCTTTGCGCAGAAAACCATATCCATCCGGCATAATATCGAGCACGCCGATGTGAAGTTCGGCATATCTGCCGGCGTCTTTAACGTCTGTAGATTGCATTTTGCTCTCTTCATCTTTTAAAATATCGGCCGTAGACTGCCCATTGACATTTTCTAAAAACAACATCGCGTAATACTTCTCATCATCTTTCGGCGGTCGCACTTTTCCTGCGATGACATCGCCCGTATTGAGTTTAAAACGCTGAATCTGGGAGGCCGAGACGTACACATAGTCTTCCGCAGATTTCATTTTATTGTTTTTCAGAAACCCGAACCCCTCCGGCAGCACTTGAAGAACACCTTTTTCGTCGTAAGAGTTATCGATCTTATCTTTTAATTTGGCGTAACGCTTCGTCGCCGCAGCGACAACTTCCGCCAATTCCTGCTTTTTCAAGCGGGAAATATTTTTAATACCCAACTCTTTTGCTTTTGCTCGCAACTGCTCCAGAGTCATTTCAGATGAGTTTGGCATGGAATACCTCCAATTAAATTAAAACAAAGAAATATACATCGAATTTAAATATATATTGCTTAAGGGGATATATAAAATAATTTTATTTAAAGATTCTCGGGAATATGCACACTTTCGAGATCAATGAAATATAACGTTATCGATAAAATTATTATACTGCTATTTTTGCGCGATGTCAACGTCCGAACTTTGCAGACCGAAAACAACGCGGTCAAGCCCTCCATAGTCTTGCACACACCGGATTTTTTTATACCCTGCCTTCTTCATCAAGTCCGTCACCGCCACCGCCTGACCGCTGCCGATTTCAAAGAACAGCGCGCTGCCTTCTTTTAAGTACAAATGCGCCTTATCAATCATCCTGTGGTAATAATCCAGCCCATCTGCACCGCCACACAGTGCCTCAAAAGGCTCGTACATCTGCACATCCCGATCCAGCTGCCCAAGCTCACCGGTCGTGATATACGGCGGATTTGCGCAGATGATATCATAGCGCCTTTTGCTTTCGCCAAAGTCAAATAAATCTCCGCAATAAAGCCTCACCCGTGCATCGACGCCGTGAGACAAAACGTTTCTTTCCGCTATACGCAACGCCGACACAGACTTCTCCACCCCTGTAATACGGAGCTGCGAATGATAAACCGCCAGCGCCACTTCAATACAACCGCTGCCCGAGCCGATATTCAGCACATCCAGCGCTTTATTTCGGGCATATGTTAAAATTTCCTGCACAAGAATTTCCGTATCTCCGCGCGGAATCAACACATTTTCGTCAACATAAAAATCCAGCCCCATAAATTCCTTTTTCTGAACGATATAAGCGACAGGCCTGCCTGCCATACGCTGTTTGATAAGTACTTCAAACTGCGCTTCCTCCGCCTGAGCCAACCGCCGTTCGGGATGCGCAAGAAGATAAGCGCGGTCACAGTCGAGCACATAAGCCAGAATCACCTGTGCATCCAACAGCGGCATTCCTGTCGCACAACCGCTGTCTGCAATTGCCGTAACAGCAGCACCCAGCGCCTCGTCAATCCGCATTGCTGCCGTTTCCTTTCGCGTAATAGGAGTATAAATACGACTTGATGCCGCCATTATACAGCTTTCGATTCTTATCGGCCTTCCGGCCAAAATACTGCTCAAACCGCGCATTGCCGCACAGGATAAAAGCCGACCAGTCATTCAGCCTTGTAAACAGTTCACCAAACTCCCGGTACAGGCGATTGACGCCGGCCCCACCGGTGCGCAGCCCGTAAGGCGGGTTTGTGAGCAATACGCCGCAGCGCTTTCGCGACGAAAACAGGGCCAGATCCATCTTCTGAAACGCAATCGCCTCCCCAACTCCTGCTTTCAATGCATTCTCTTTCGCCTGACGGATGCTGAAATAATCGATGTCGCTGCCCAACAGCCGGATCTCCTTTTCATCAATCGACTGCTCAGCCTCCTCTTTCGCCCGATCAAACGCATCGCGCCACTGCGGCGACCATTGTTCAAACGCAAAATCCCGACTCAGTCCCGGTGCAATGTTTTTAATCGCCATCGCCGCTTCAATCAACACAGTACCCGAGCCACACATCACGTCCGCTACACTCTTGCCATCCTGATAATCCGACAATAAAAACATCGCGGCGGCCAACGTTTCCTTTAAAGGCGCCTCGTTGCCGACAGCGCGGTAGCCCCGCTTATGGAGCCCCTCTCCCGACGTGTTTAAAAACACTTCCGCCACATCGTTATTCAAAGACAAAAACAATGAATACGCCGCGCCTTCTTCGCGTAATTCCGATATACCATATGCCGTTAATAATCTGTCAACAATTGCCTTTTTGGCTACGGACTGACATTTTGACTTACTGAAAAGAGCTGAGCGCACACTGCTGACCTTTGCAACCCAGAACCGCCCGTCCGGCGGGATATAGTCTTCCCATTTAAGCGCATTCAGCCCGGTATAAAGCGTATCGAAACTGTCTGCGGCAAACTCTGTGATTTTTAAATAAAGCCGGTCTGCCGTGCGCAGCCATAAGTTCCCGCGCGCCACGGCATCCATATCGCCATAAAAATAAATACGCCCATCAACCGAACGCGCGATCTCATACCCCAACGATATGATCTCGCGCTTCAGCAAACGCTCAAGGCCAAATGCACATACTGCACAGATCAAATACCGTTCAGTTTTCACTGTGCCGAAGATACTCCTCCACCGTTTCAATCAGCCTGTCTATTTCCTGCGTATAAATCTCTTCTTTATCCTCCGTCAAACGTGAAACCCTCTGTAAAAACTGCTTGTCCCTGACATCCATTTTATCGAATTCAATGCGGTATCCGGCGCAAATGCTTATCAGCGCGCGATTGCAAAGCCGCCTGCCAAACACATTGCGCGGTTGTGTGTTTCTCGATTCTTCTTCCTGAACACCACTGCAAACGTACAGCGCCAAAGCCGGCTTTGATAAAGCCTTGCGTTCTTTAAACAAGAGGCGCTTCATCTCACCACGCATCCCATTGTAGTAAACAGATGCCCCTAAGATAATGATATCTGCCTCTTTTATTTTGTGTATATTAATATTTAGTATGTCACAAACAATAACATCTGTCAACTTTAATTTGATATACTCCGCTACAAGCTTTGACGTACCATACTTCGTCGAATAGATGATCAGTACCTTGGCCATAACTTCTCCTACATCTGCAATCTTAACTGCACGATCGCTTCATCTAACTGCGTATCCAGATTGCGCGGAACGGAACCGTAGACATATTCGATCTCTTCGGGCAGGCTTACTTCTACATCCGGTTCAATTCCCTGCTCGTGGATCGATGTACCGTTTGGCGTATAATATTTTTCCGTCGTAATCGAATACCCGCTGCCGTCTGAATTCTGACCAAAAGTTTGAATAATCCCTTTACCGAAACTCTTCTTGCCCACAATGACAGCCCTGTCGTGGTCTTGGAGTGCGCCGATTAAAATTTCAGAAGCAGAGGCGGAATACTCGTTTGCCAGCACGACAACGGGAGCATCCAATCCTGCTCCCTTGGCCGTATTTTCCTTCCGATTGCCCTGACTATCCTCGGAATACATAATCACGCCGGAACCCATAATACGACTCGCAATAGCAATGACCTGACTGACGATGCCGCCTGTATTATTGCGCAAATCGATGATAATGCCCTCAGCACCGCGCGCGAGCAGATCATCCAATACTTCGTTGAATTCTTTAGCCGTATTCGCATTAAATTCTTCTATCTGAATGTAGCCGATATTCTCTTCCATCAGCTGCCCTTCCACCGACTCCGCGACGATATTGGCGCGCACGATAGACGCTTCAAATGTCTCTTCATCCCGGCCGATGGTCAATTTTACCGTCGTCCCCTTTTCGCCCTTTACCTTTGTCGCCACTTCTTCCGTCGTCGCTCCAACAACATTTTCACCGTCAACGGCAAGGATCTTATCCCCCGCCATCAGGCCCGCACCTTCTGCCGGCGAATTGCGGAAAACACTCAGAACAGTCACTCGTTCATCGTCTGCCAAAACCATACGAATACCGATGCCCGAAAACTCTCCTGTAACACTCTCCGTGTATGCACTGAAATCCTCCGCACTCATGTAGCGCGTATAGTCATCGCCGGCCGCCGCAAACACCCCTCCGTAAGCCCCTTCCCACAACGCATCTTTATCGACACCGTCGACATACAGCCCTTCAAGCATATTCATTAAATGCATCAATTTATTAACCTTTTTTGCGCTGTAACTGTCCTCAACCGCTACCAGGCTCTTCCCGCCGAGAGACACGCCAAATGTCGTCAATAACGTGTATGTGATAAAATTCGTGATCAACACGATCAAGATCAACAGGACCACGAATCCTTTTTTACTTCTCTTTTCTTGCATAACCTGTCACCCACCTTTTGATATCAATAATTATCTTACTAGAATTATATTATAGTGGCGAAGAAAAGAATATACAAGATTTTAATCTTTCTCTCGCTGCATAAGGCGCATATTTTGCCGAATTGAAGCCCTTGATAAGGCAATTTATATATTTGACAATTATTTGGCGATACTATATACTGACCTTAAATATTATTAAAGTATTGAATCGTTAAAAATAAAAAGGAAGCTACTATGTACGAGAATGTATACGATGTATTAAAAGAACGCGGGTTTGTTGGACAGACTACCCATGAAGATGAAATCAGAGCGCTTTTGGGAAGTGAGGCGGTCACGTTTTATATCGGGTTTGACCCAACTGCCGACAGTCTTCACGTCGGCCATTTCATCCAAATTATGGTGATGTATCATATGCAGCAATATGGTCATCGCCCCATCGCCTTAATCGGCGGCGGCACGACGATGGTAGGAGACCCTTCCGGCAAAACCGATATGCGCAAAATGCTGACTCAGGAGCAAATCGCAGCCAACGGCGAAAACTTTAAAAAGGTCTTCCAGAAATTCCTCGACTTTTCAGAAGGCAAGGCCCTGATGGTCAATAATGCAGATTGGCTGCTGCACTTAAATTACATCGAATTTTTGCGCGACGTTGGTCCGCATTTTTCCGTCAATCGCATGCTGACGGCAGAGTGTTATAAAAATCGGATGGAGCACGGCCTGACATTCCTCGAATTCAACTATATGATTATGCAATCCTATGACTTCTTGATGCTTTACAAGAAATATGGTTGCAAAATGCAATTCGGCGGCAATGACCAATGGAGCAATATCATCTCGGGCGCCGATTTAATCCGCCGCAAACTCGGCCAGCCGGCCTATGGCATGACTTTTAACCTCCTCGTCAACAGCGAAGGCAAAAAAATGGGCAAAACGGAAAGCGGCGCGCTCTGGCTCGACAAAGAAAAAACTTCGCCGTATGAGTTTTATCAATACTGGCGCAATATCGACGATGCAGATGTGAAAATGTGCTTATCGCTGCTCACTCTGCTGCCTATGGCAGAAGTGCTGCGCTTAAGCGCACTTGAAGGCAGCGAAGTAAACGAAGCCAAAAGCATCCTGGCTTACGAAGTCACGAAACTTATCCACGGCGAAGAAGAAGCACAAAACGCCCGGACAGCTGCCGAGGCATTGTTCGGCCAGGGCCAGGACGACAGCAGTATGCCGTCCACGGCATTTGATATCGCCGAGATGGAAAAAGGCATCGACATCGTCAGCCTGCTTACCGCTACGCCACTGGCTGCCAGCAAAAGCGAAGCACGGCGCCTGATTGAACAGGGCGGTATTGCCGTAAACGGAGAAAAAATAGACAGCCCCGCTACGGTGCTGTCGCTCGATAATTTTGAAGAAGGCAAAGTTCTTATCAAAAAAGGAAAGAAAATCTTCCATAAAATCACCTTGAAGTAAATTGTTCAAAGCCGTTTATTAAAGATCTATTGACGCCGCCATACATATTGGCGGCTCTTTTATTAGTTTGCATTTTCACTCATTTGTTCGGTATCTTACACATCCCTTTTTCTGTAAATTGCAATTTTTGTTCGCACATCTTATGATAATAATAGAACGATATGGTAATAATAGGTTCTGAAAGGAGTTATTATGATAAGAAGAAGAACAACCTTTAATCTCAGTGAGTTGATCCTGGGCATCATCTTTGTCGCCCTGGGCATCTTCACTTTTATCAACCCCAACACCGCCTTAGGCGGTTTCGTGATTGTCTACGGCATCGTCGCAATCCTCGGCGGCATTGCCAATATCATTTTTTACGTACAGTTGGAAAAAAGAACCGGCTTTGGTCCGGTCTCCTCCCTTGTCGGCGGGATTTTCAGCATATTGCTCGGTGTTCTTTTATTGTTCAATGTCAATATCGGCAAGGTGACGTTTATCATCATCTTCCCTATCTGGTTCATCATCCACTGCATCTCAAGGCTGTTTAACTTAAGTTATGTCAAATATTTTGGCGGCAAAGCATTGTTTTACTTTTCCCTTATCATCAATATCATCGGGCTTTTATTGGGATTTGTGCTGCTGTTTAACCCCTTTGCCTCCGCGCTGACATTGGTTTATCTCATCGGCATTTTCCTGATTGTCAGCGGCATCGGCAGTATCGTTATATCCATTATAGGATTCAGCCGAAAACAATAACAGGCGTTACTCCTTGATTTCTCGCTTTTCAAAGAATTAAAAAGGCAGCTTTCTGGCTGCCTCAGTTTTTCAAAAAGCTGGATTTACATTACTATCAATTCATTCTTCCAGAACGCGCACTTCTTTGAAAATATCAGCTATATCGTTTTTCTCCGCATATGGCCCGATCTCTTCGTATGCCTCTACCGCGTCCTGCGCCTCGCTGTAGAGGAAAAAAGCGCGGCTCATCATCGAATACGTTTGAATAGGATGAATGTTCGCCGTATAAATCATAACAACCGGGTCCGTGATGCGGTATCCTGTCTTAACGGCAATCTCTTTGTTAAACGTAAAATAGCTTTGCCCATCTTTTACATAGATAATATGAATGTTCAAACCGTCTTTGCCCGTACTGTTCAACGGTCTGCCCTGGCGCTCATTATAGATATTTTCGACTTCGATTTTATCAAAGTAAAATCGATCCAGGTAAGCATCCGATATTTCCTGTTCCCGAAGCCGATACTGTTCCGGCACCAATACATTTAATGTATTGTCTGCATCGACAAAATTACTTATCAAATCACTGCCGTCGCTGGTTTCAATCGGATTATGCCGAAAATAATTTTTGCTCACTCTGATAGAATGGCCATAGGAATCGACTTCCACAGAAGCCAACGGATATTCATTATGCTCATAGCGGGGTTTTCCCTCTATGATGCCATAATTCCACGTATCACAAATAAAAACATCTGCATTTTCTGCTAACTCCGTATAAAACGCCGTCGCCTTAAAAGCATTTGTTAATTCGACTTCTTCACTTTCTCGTTCCTCCGCTGTCGGAATTACCGGTATTTGATAAATATTTTGCGCTTCATCCGGCAAAGGTTTACTGCCGCAACCTGAAAGCAACAGCAGCAGAAGCAACAACCCTGTTAATATTTTCTTTTTCTTCATATTCGCTGCCCCCTCATTAAATATATCTCAACCATATAACAACAAATATGTACAGTCAACTTTTTTAATCAAAAAATAATAAACGGCTAAAATTAGACCTGAGGAAGAATTTTTAAGGCAGAATAGAAAACAAATTCAGCTTTGTTAGAGGCAAATATAAAAAATTTATTTAAAAGATTATTCTGATCAACTTGTTTTTTAAGCTTTAAATTAATATTTAAAATACAGAGCATACAAAAATCGGACTTCGCTTTCGCGAACGTCCGATTTTAATGTTTTAAACAACCTTGATACTGCTTTGTTTTTACTGGTTAAACAACTTCGCTTTTTCATTGACAACGGCTTTTGCTTCTTCAAATAGGCCTTCAATGATCGCCTTTACCGGCCGAATATCCTTCACCAGCGCAGAGCTCTGGCCAGCCATCACACTGCCTGTGACCACATCGCCTTCTTTGCTCGCGCGCCTTAGAGAACCCGCTGCCAGTTTCTCGTATTCTTCAAACGGCGCCGCTGCCATCTCAAGTGCCTGCAGCTTCAAATTTAATTCGTTTTTAATGCCGCGCACAGGGTCTTTATATGTTCTGCCAATCGCAACCGTACAATTATCCTGTGCTTCCACGATCGCATTTTTAAAATTAATATGCGATTCACACTCTTCGCTCGCCACAAAAATGGTGCCGCATTGCACTGCTTCCGCACCGAGCATAAAGGCTGCTGCCAGCGTACGGCCATTCGCAATGCCACCGGCTGCTATTAACGGAATGCTGATGGCTTCTGCAACGGAAGGAATCAGCACCATCGTATTCATCTCGCCGATATGCCCGCCGGCTTCGCAGCCTTCCGCTACAACGGCATCACAGCCGCACTCCTCCATACGCTTCGCAATGCGCGCAGAAGGAATAACCGGTATGACGACAGCACCGTTGTCCTTCCACATCTTAATATAAGGACGCGGATCCCCCGCGCCGGTCGTTACGATCGGCACGTCATATTCCACGACCAGCTCGGCCAAATCCTTTGCATATGGGCTGTGCAGCATAATATTCAAACCAAACGGCTTATCAGTCAACTTTCTGATTTCTTTGATTTCTGCTTCGATCACATCCCGCGGTGCTCCTGAACCGGCCAGCAGGCCCAAGCCGCCCGCATTCGATACTGCCGCTGCCAATTTCGGCGAAGCCACCCAAGCCATCCCTCCCTGAATAATCGGATATTCAATGCCTAAAATCTCTGTCAATCGCGTTTTAAACATCATTCTTCCCTTCTTTCATTTTAAAATATTCATTATTATACCATACTTTTTTATGATGTACAGGTTGGCTGCATTAATTAATCCAATATAAGCCTTAAAGCGTTGTATTTAAAACTAATCTATCCTCAAGAAATAAATATTTAATCAATAACATTTAAACTTGATTAAGACCCCAGAGGAATACCCAAAAGGAATCCGGCTTTGAAAAAGCAGAGGCGTTCTTCAATACATATTGAAAGCTTAAAGGAAGCAGGGCGGAAAATTGGCCGATCCATATACGGCCAATTTTAGCTTTATGTCGCAACCCGCCGAAAGGCTACGGCGTGCGAAGCGACGCACTGTTTCCGCTTAAGCAACAACATCCCCCTGCTTTTTCATCCGCCGGCGGCTTTTTGCCGCACTTTTCAGCTGCTGGAAAAGCACGAAGAAAACAACTTCATTAATTTAAAAAACTTAAATGAAAAAAGCCGTTGCCAATGATTTTTAATCACCGGGCAACAGCCCTTTTATTCTAGCCCTTGTTCCAAAACCGGCAACGGGTCGGTCGACTTGCCGAGCGGCCAAGCGCCGCTGCGAATCTCAAAATGCACGTGTGGCCCGGTACTCCTTCCGGTATTGCCAAGCCTGCCGATGCATTCACCCTGTTCAACTTCCTGACCAATTTCAACGTCGATTTCGCTCAAATGCCCATAACGCGTCCAATAACCATCCTCATGCTCGATATCCACGCACAACCCATACCCATAATACCACTCTGCGCGAACGACCGTGCCCGACATTGCAGAGATTACCTCAGTTCCCTCATCATTTGCCAAGTCAATACCCTCGTGATAAGCGCCGTCACGGAATCCGTAAGCGCTCGTGAATACACCGCTGACAGGGTAAATAAACACTTCTTCTTTCTCTGGCGTTAAAATCACTTCCTCCAACGCAGAGACAAATACTTTATAACTTAAGAGCTCACGCTCCTGCTCATCGCCATTCATATAACGAACCTTATAGATGCTTTCCTGTACACCTTCGACACCCGTTTGCAAAACGACCTCTTCCAAAAGCCCTTCGCGATACTCATAAACCGTCTCATACGGTATTGCTTCATATACCTGTTCATACTTTATCTCTTCCGCTTTAACTGCCGTGCCAACGACAACCGCCGCTTCAACCGGAACCGCACACAGAATGCACCCTGCGAAGGCGACACACATTGCTATCCATTTCAATCTTGTTTTTTTCATACACATATCATTACCTTACACACAAAAAATATAAAGGATATTCCTTCCACTGAATTAATCATATCCTTTACACGAGCTGTTTATTCTCTTTTTTTGATAAATATACCCAAATAAATTACTATCGTATTTTTTTAATGAAAGCAAGGTTTTTCTCGTGGTCAACAGCAAAATTACCACTTACCTTTTTTCCCGCACCGACATCTTTGGTCACGACCGAGCCGATGCAGACATAAGCATGATCTCCAATCGTAATACCGTTGGAAATCCTTACCCCCAATCCGATCCAGGCATCACTGCCAATCGTTACCCTGCCCGCAATCTGCACACCGCCAGCGACTTTGCTGCACCGGCCAATGATGCTGTCGTGCTCAATTAAAACACTGCTGTTGACAAAGCAATTCTGCCCGATGACTGTATCGCCGCCAAAAACACCTTTTTCGATTACCGTATTGTGCTGAATATTCACATCGTCTTCGATGACGACACCGCCCCCACTCAATACACTGGTGTTTTTACCATCATTTTCAAAAACACGCCATCCGTTGACGCCAATCGAACAATTTGCACCAATATAAACATTGTTGCCAATCGACACATTGTCATACAATACTGTATTTGCGCCGATGACGCTGCCTTCACCCACAGAAACATTGCCCGCAAGTACCGCCGTTTTATCGACGACGGCAGAGGACGCAATTTCAGCTCCGCTGCGCGCATAAAAATCCGTCTTTACAACAAGGTAATTTTGTATCAGATAAAACGCACGTTTAGGATCCTCTGTAACCAGCGCGCCAAAGGAACGTCCATTTTTAGCCAGTTTTTCAAAACAACGTTGTGTCGTGATGATACAGGAGATCGCTTTGTTTTCCGCGACAACATCCAAGTATTTTTCATCGTTTAAAAATGAAAGCGCCCTCACGCCGCTACCCAATATCGATTCATTTGCCAATGTCAGAATATCGAACGCTCCATCCTGTACCAACTTTAAATCACTCTCTGCCGCTGTATAGACTTTACTTAATTTCACTGCGCCATCTCCCTGTGTCAAATGTGTTATCATTATATCATAAATGACCCCTTTTGCAAATTGCATAAATACCGCTATTTTACAGAATTTTATGACAAGCTAAACGTTCAAAAGGATATAAAAATAGCCCTGTTCGTAACGCCATAATAATTAAGAAAAGCACACTGTACAAGATATCTTGAAAATTGTAAAGCTATATAAAAGTTGAATACGACAAAAATAACAGAACGGTTCGAACTAAGCTACATAACGTTCATAAAGGCACTCACAAAACAACGGCATAAAGATGCAAACGCGCTTGAAATATTAAATTTGCACCGGTCTTATTCTATCGTGTTTTGTCGCCTCCTTATTCTCTTTTATATTTATTTAAACCTTTACATTTCAGTTTTATTAGTGATATAATATTATTGAATAGATAGATACTGCGTTTCAATATCAATGAAAAAGAGAACTACTATATTTCAAACCCTGACACTTATACAGCGAGGTACTACAACCTAAAAGCATATCCATAATAGTACACTTTATACATTTACTGTTGAACATAAACCATAACAAATTATAGCAGATAAATTGTTCTAGTAATAACAATGGCTTATAAAAAAATATTGCACTTTATAAAATTATTTTCGCTCCTTGTATTATTATTCTTTATTAAAAAATCAACGCCAACTGCCAACCATTGGCAGTTGGCTCTACAGGAGGAGAGATGAAGCTCAGATCAAGCTTAAAAACCCTCACCGCGATATCACTGTTGATTCTTTTTGTCTATTTCTTTTATGCCCCACAGCCAACGACTATCAGTGTAGATAATTTAATGGAGGTTGCCAACAGTTATCGTTATCCGGATGTGTTATTCTATGTTCCGCCGACAGTCTTTAGTTTATTCTTCTATTTTGATCACTTAAAGTCCTTACGCGGGAAAGGAACTTTAAAAATTAACATTCTTTTTCTTCTTGCCGCATTGTCATTTATCTACATTTTGACCCCCAAAACGAAGTATTGGTTTTATGTGTCATACGATTCCACCCTCGTCTTTATCCTCGTGCTGATGTTTTGGTATCTGATTGTCCAGGCATTTACAAAGGCGCAACCGTCAGATAGCGGTGAAAACGTCAAAAGCGTCACTCTGCTCAAAGAAAAAAAGGATATTATTTCAAGCCTGATGGCACTGGC
>CALGIV010000057.1 GCA_937914785.1 uncultured Eubacteriaceae bacterium
GCTCAAAAATTCGACGACGCAGCGGTGGAAGATATCATTGTCTCCGAAGAAGAAATTGCCTGTGCACTAAAGAATATCCCGCAGGCGGAAATCGAGCTGTTTCAACGCGCCATCGACAACATCCGCGCCTATCACAGCCTCCTGCTGCCGCAGGAAAAGATTCTTCGGCGCAGCGGCGCTGTCCTGCGCCAAATCTACCGGCCCATCGAGCGTGTCGGCGTCTACATTCCGGGCGGTAAAACCATTTACCCCTCTACCGTCCTGATGAACGTAATTC
Organism: uncultured Eubacteriaceae bacterium; assembly: GCA_937914785.1. GTDB lineage: Bacteria > Bacillota > Clostridia > Eubacteriales > UBA1433 > CALGIV01. The sequence goes on from CALGIV010000057.1 coordinate 278, forward strand.
CAGCTAAGGTTGCAGGCGTTTTACATATTGCGCTGGCCTCTCCGCCGGACAAAAACGGCCGGCTCCCCGACCGGATTCTCGCCGCGGCACACCTGGCCGGCGCGGATGTTTTGTATAAAATGGGCGGAGCTCAGGCGATCGCCGCTTTTGCTTACGGCACTCAAAGCGTGCAGCCTGTCTATAAAATCACAGGGCCCGGCAATGTATTCGTCGCCGAAGCTAAAAGGATGCTTTACGGCAAGGTCGACATCGATATGATCGCCGGACCGAGCGAAATTTTAATCATTGCCGACGAGACGGCAAATGCGGCCTGTATCGCTGCCGACCTGCTCTCACAGGCCGAACACGATGAACAGGCTCTCTGCATCCTGATCACGACGAGCGCTGCTCTTGCCGCCGAAGTGGAACAGATGCTTTACGCCCAGCTGGACAACTCCGTTTTTGGCCGCCGCGCCAAGAGCGCAATTGAAAACAACGGCGTCATCTTTATTGTCGAGGACATTAAAACCGCCGTTGAAATGAGCAATGAAATCGCACCGGAACATCTGGAATTGATGACTGCCGAGCCAAACGCCATCGTCGGCGACATTCAAAATGCCGGCAGCATCTTCCTCGGCGTCTACACGCCGGAAGCCGTCGGCGACTACTTTGCCGGCGTAAACCATACGATCCCTACTTCCGGCAAAGCGAAGTTCTCTTCCCCGCTGGATACGATGGACTTTATCAAGCATTCAAATGTTATCGAATATAGCAAAGAGGCTTTTCTGGCAATACAGCAGGATGTTGCGGCTTTCGCCAATTTAGAAGATTTCACCTACCACGCAGCATCTGCTCTAAGGAGGCAGTAAATGATCGACAACCTTTTGCGCGATACGATCAAACCTTTTGTCAACTACGTCGCGGCCGAACAAGACGCCGACGTCATCATCAATGCAAATGAAAGTGCCGAAGACTTATTTAAGCGCCATTGCTTTGAAGAATTCAAACGGCGCATTGAAGAGGTCAATTTCAACCGCTACCCCGATTCCGACAGCGTCCAACTTTGTGACAAGATGGCGCAAAATTTGCAGATTCAGCGTGACGAGATCATCGCCGGTGTTGGCTGTGACGAGATCATCCGCTATCTCATCGATGCCTTTATCGATAAAGGCGAGGTGACAGCCGGCCTGAATCCGACCTTTTCAATGTACGAAGTCTTTACGACGATCGCAGGCGGCGTCTATAAAAAATTTGACTGTGATGAAAACTTCATACCCAATCTTGATGAACTCATCACCTTCGTCCGTCAAAACGACATAAAGATGCTGTTCTTATGCAACCCCAACAATCCTACCGGCTTTGCTTTTACGAGAGAGCAGTTGCTGCAAATCATTGAAAATACAAACTGTATCGTCGTCATCGACGAGGTTTACAGCGATTTTTCTGATTTTAACTGTTTGAACTTATACCGCAGCTGTGAGCGCGTCATCGTGCTGCGCACGATGTCGAAAGCTTACAGTCTGGCCGGCATTCGCATCGGCTTTGCCATCGCGCAAAAGGCGACGATCGATTGCATCAAAAAAGTCAAAGTACCGTATAATCTGAACATTCTATCGCAGATTGCAGGCGAATTGATACTTGAATACGATGGAGCCATCCGGCACCTCGCCAATCAGGTTATGCAGCGGCGTGACGAAATCTTATCTTATCTCTCCGTTTATAAGGGCATTCGTACCTACCCTTCTCAGGCAAATTTCCTGTTGCTGCACTTTGATAAGTTTGAATCCTTGCTTGCGGAAGCCAAACATAGAAGTATTGCGCTGAAAACCTACAGCGAGGGCATTTTAGCAAACCATATCCGCCTTTCTATCGGCACGCAAGAAGAAATGAAACGATTTTTAGAAATTGTAAATGAGGTGTATCAAAAATGAGAAAAGCGACGATTACACGCCAAACAACTGAAACCGACATTACTCTAACGATTAACTTGGACGGCTCTGCGGCAGGTTCGATTGAAACACCATCCGGCTTCTTTAATCATATGCTGGCCCTGTTGAACAAGCACTCCGGCTTTGACCTTACCATCAAAGCGACAGGAGACGTACAAGTCGACGAGCATCACCTGATCGAAGACATCGGCATCGCATTGGGCCAGGCGCTCTTTGAAGCACTGGGCGATAAACGCGGCATCTTCCGCTACGCCGATATCCTGCTGCCGATGGACGAAGCGCTTATCCTTGCCGCCGTCGACATCTCAGGCCGCGCTTATCTGGCACTCGATATCGAGATTCCGACAGAGAAAGTCGGCGATTTTGATACTCAGCTCATCGAAGAATTTTTACGGGCATTTACAGTCAATGCCGGCATCACCCTGCACATCCGACAGCTCGCCGGAACGAATACCCACCACATCATCGAAGCGACTTTCAAAGCGCTCGCGCGCGTCTTAAAAGCCGCCGTTGCGATCGATGCGCGTAATATCGACAGCATTCCTTCCAGCAAAGGTACTTTATGATCGGTATCATCGACTACGACATCGGCAACCTTGCGAATGTCCATAACGCGATCGCCGCACTCGGCTACCAGAGTATCATCAGCCCGGACAAAGACGTATTGAAAAACTGTGATGCCTTGATTTTGCCCGGGGTCGGCGCCTTTGAAGACGGCATCGCCGCACTGAAAAATCGCGAATTAATTGCCTTTCTTGACGATTGGGTCAAAAAAGACAATTTTCTGCTCGGCATCTGTCTTGGTATGCAGCTGCTGTTTGATAAAAGTTACGAAAACGGTGTCTGGAGCGGACTGGGTTATCTTCCCGGCGATATTATGCGGTTTGAAACCGAATTGAAAGTACCGCATATGGGCTGGAACAGCCTGATAAAAAACCGGGATGACCGAATCATCGACGATATTCAAGAGGGCGAATACGTCTATTTTGTCCACTCCTACTACGCGGTGGAAAAAAATGCCACCGACGTTGTATTTTATACTGAATACGGTATTCGCTTTCCCGCCGTCGTGCGCCGCGGCAATGTTATCGGTATGCAGTTTCATCCCGAAAAAAGCGCTGCGACAGGCAAAAAACTACTAAAAAATTATTTGGAGATGACAATATGATAATCTTTCCGGCCATCGATATCCGGGGCGGCAATTGCGTCCGCCTGACAAAAGGAGATTACACACAGGAAAAGGTGTATGATCTATCACCGCTTGAAGCGGCAATGGCACACAAAAATGCCGGCGCCGACTATTTGCACGTCGTCGACTTAGACGCCGCCAAATCAGGCACAAATGAAAACTTTGATATTATCGCCTCCCTCGCGCCGCAAACGGGGATGTTCATACAAACCGGCGGCGGAATCCGTAATTCAGATATCATCGAACGGTATTTATCCAGCGGCATCAGCCGCGTAATTTTAGGCACTGCCGCCGTCAAAGACCGCGCTTTTTTGGAAGAAGTACTGCACAACTTCCCCGGCAAGACGGCTGTATCGCTCGACGTTTTGGACGAAGTACTCTACACAGACGGCTGGACAAAGAAAAGCGCATACACGATTTATTCCTTCCTCGATTCATTCGACACGTCCCTTTTGTCTGCTGCGGTCGTCACAGACATCGCCAAAGACGGGATGATGATCGGCACGAACTTAAATCTGATCGCCGCACTGGCTGAAAAATACCCCACACTGGACTTTATCGCTTCGGGCGGCGTCTGTACGATAAAAGACGTTATCGCATTAAAGAAAATGAAGGTCTACGGTGCCATTATCGGCAAAGCACTTTACGAAGGCACATTGATGCTGGATCAGGTTTTAGAGGAAAACGAGAGGTAAATACGATGCTTACAAAGAGAATTATTCCCTGTCTGGATGTACGCGACGGCAGAGTCGTCAAAGGCACAAAGTTTAAAGATATCAAAGATGTCGATGACCCGGTTCGCCTCGCAAAGCGTTACAGCGATGAAGGCGCAGATGAGTTGGTATTTTACGACATTACGGCGTCTTATGAAGAACGCGACATCTTTTTAAACATCGTCGAGCGCGTTGCGCAACACGTCAACATTCCCTTTACGATCGGCGGCGGAATTCGCACGGTCGACGATTTTCGTAAGATTCTTTTAGCCGGTGCGGATAAAGTCTCTATCAATTCAGCCGCCGTGACGAACCCCGATGTCATCACAGACGCTGCCAAGCGGTTCGGCAGCCAGTGCGTCGTGCTTTCCATCGACGCAAAAGAGAATGCCGCCGGCACTTTTGACGTCTTTATCAAAGGCGGACGTGAAAATACGTCGATCGATGCAGTCGAATGGGCCAAACGTGGACAAGAGCTGGGAGCAGGCGAAATCTGTATGAACTCGATGGACACAGATGGTGTTAAAGACGGCTTTAACATCAAGCTTTTAAAAGCGCTTGATGAAGTCTTAACGATTCCCGTCATCGCCTCCGGCGGCGCCGGAACGATGCAGCATTTTGCCGACGCATTTTTGCGCGGCAACGCTGATGCCGCGCTCGCCGCCAGCGTCTTTCACTATGATGAAATCCCGATTATGCAGCTCAAGCGATTCCTGCAGGAACAGAACATAGAAATGAGGCTTTGAAAAAATGGAAATAACTGGAAATATAAAATTTGATACAAACGGCCTTATCACAGCCGTCGTCCAGCACGCCGTCACATTAAAGGTACTCATGCTGGGTTATATGAATCGCGAAGCACTTGAAAAAACAATATCGACCGGCACGGTATGGTTCTATTCCCGAAGCAGGCAGACGCTGTGGAACAAGGGCGAGACGAGCGGAAACTTTTTAAACACTGTCTCCATCGATATCGACTGCGATAAAGACGCGCTTTTAATCCGTGCGCTCCCGCTCGGCCCGACCTGTCATACAAACAATGAATCCTGCTTTTTTACTTCGCTTTACCATCAGGAAGATACCGACATTGCAAGCACCGAAATCCTTGCAAAACTATATAGAATCATCTCTGCGCGCCAGGCACAGCCCAAAGAAGGTTCCTATACGACCTACCTGTTCGAACAAGGCATCGATAAAATTTTAAAAAAAGTCGGCGAAGAAGCTGCTGAAGTCATCATTGCAGCAAAAAACGATGCGCCGGACGAAATCACTTACGAAGTCGCCGATCTGATCTACCATTTGGTGGTGATGCTCAAAGACCGCGATGTATCACCTGCCGCCATTCTAAAAGAACTTGAAGTCCGATTTGGCAGTTAAACAAACTTCACCATACAACGGTGAAGTTTGTTTTTAGAATGATCAGAAGAATCAACTGCATAAAAAGAAATACTGCGGGCAGCCATTTGAATTTTGCCTTTTGCGTCTTGTGCCGAACGGCCAGCATCGCACTGATTATGCCAATACTGCCGCCTAAAAAAGCGACGGCAAGCAACGTCGATTCGCGCAACCGGCGGCGATGCTTCACAGCCCGCCTTTTATCGGCTGCCATCATCAAATAGCCCGCCAAATTAATCGCAAAAAAGTATATAATCAATGCCGATGCAGAGATCGTCATGAAATCTTATCTGAATGTTCTGGAAATTTTTTTAACGCAGGCATCGCAGAGATATTTATTATTCTGTTCGTAATTCAACTTTTTCTCACTTCCGCAAAACGTACATACCGGCACGCTCTTCGTCAAAACCAACGTGTTGTCGACAACCGCTACATGTAACTTGTCGCCCACCTTAATATCCAGCTTGGAACGAAAGTCGGACGGTATGACGATTCTGCCTAATTCGTCTACTTTTCTTGAAATATGATCCTTCATAATGCCTTCCTCGCTCTCTGTATTTAAATTGCTCAATCGCTCGCAAACCTTTACATATCACTTTCCATATTATAACATATTTCGTTATCTTAAACAATCATTAATCGAAAATTCCCTGCAGACTTTTCGTCTGCAGGGAATGCTTTTACACTTACGCTTTGCCGCTGCAATTCAGCACATTCTTCATCTTGTGCGCGACCATCTTCGCAATCGCTTCCCTTGCAGGGCCCAAGTATTTTCTGGGGTCAAATACAGCAGGCTGTTCAACAAAAACCTGTCTGATGCAAGCCGTCATCGCCAGACGCAGGTCCGTATCGATATTAATTTTACAAACACCGTACTGGGTCGATTCCAACAGCATCTCTTCCGGCACGCCTTTTGCTCCCGGTATCTGTGCGCCGTACTGATTGTTCAGCTCAACAAACTCCTGCGGAACGGTTGATGCGCCATGAAGAACCAGCGGAAAACCCGGCAGCAACCTGGAAATTTTCTCAAGGCGCTCAAAATCGAGCCGAGGCTCTCCTTTAAACTTAAAAGCCCCGTGGCTCGTGCCAATCGCAATAGCCAGAGAATCGACTCCTGTGCGCTCGACAAATTCAACGGCTTCATCCGGATCCGTAAACGTCGAATCTTTCTCATCAACATTGATATTGTCTTCAATGCCCGCCAGTTTTCCCAGCTCTGCCTCAACTGTAACACCGCGTTCGTGCGCATAATCGACAACCTTCTTCGTCAACGCGATGTTTTCTTCAAACGGATGTTTCGAGCCGTCGATCATCACCGACGTAAAGCCGTCATCGACACACTGCTTACAGATTTCAAAGTCTTCACCATGATCCAAGTGCAGGCATAAATCCATACCCGTGTCTTCAATCGCCGCTTCGACGAGCTTTCTTAAGTAAACGGGAGAAGCATACTTGCGCGCACCGGCTGAGACCTGCAATATCAGCGGTGCCTTCTCCTGTTGTGCCGCAATCATAATACCCTGAATGATCTCCATGTTGTTGACATTGAACGCGCCGACGGCATATTTGCCTTCATACGCCTTTTGAAACATCTCTTTCGAAGTGATTAAAGCCATTTACATTTACCCCCTTATAAACTAATCGCCTATATTATACCATGTTTTTCCGCAAATGTTTACATTTTTTCCTTGGAAGCTGTCCCTTTTATCCATCTCCGCCTCCAATTCCTCAAGCACCTTCCACCAACTCTTATGCCATCCGTAAGGCGAATCTCGCTCTTCTGTTACGCGTGAGACCAACCGCTGCACGGCAATATCCGCATCAAGGTGCTCTAAAAATACGATCGTCCTATCGATAAAATCTTCCTGACTCAACAGTGTCACTTTTCCAGTGCGCACCATTTCTTCAAGCATCGTGCCCTTTGGCACGTACAGCGAATGTACTTTTACACTTTCACAATCCAGCTCGTTTGCAATCCCGGCCGCATGGATCACATCACGTTCGCTATCCCACGGCAGCGAGGTGATCATATGCAAACACAACTCCAGTCCCGCTTTCTTTATACGCGCGCCGACATCCAGCACATCGGCTGCCGTATGACAGCGATTCAACACTTTTAATGTATCGTCATTGGCAGACTGCAGACCGAGCTCAATACTGATGTCCACTCCCGTCTCTTTTTTCAAGGCGCTTAAAAAGCTCAGATGACTCTCCGCAATGCAATCCGGCCTCGTCGAAATCGCCAAAGCGACACAGCTGTCAAGCTGTGCCGCCGTCTGCATATAGTTTTCAAACTGTTCTTCAGGCAGATATGTATTGCTGAAACTCTGAAAATACGCGATAAAGGCCTCCGCCTTGTATTTTTCTTCAATAAGTGCCTTTGCCGTCTTCCATTGTGTCTGAAGGGCAACACCTGACGCCGCATTTTCATGTCCGGAACCATCCGGCGCACAGAAAATACATCCGTCCTTCGATAGCGTACCATCCCGGTTCGGACACCCGGAAGGAATATTCAACGTAATCTTATATGTTTTTCGAGCATATTTTTGTTTTAAGTATGCCGAATATCGGTAATACCTGTTCATTTACTGCTATTTCGTATATTTTTCATAATCTGCCGGTAACGCTGCCTTATTAATCGTAAAAATAAACTCAACACCAAAATGTGTCGAGAGTTTATGGACAGCTGCAAATAAATCGTTTAATTCCTCCGTGTCTTTCACTTTGGAAATATTTTCTATCTCATCGACATAGATTTTCCCTATGTCGTAATTTCCACTAATCAAACCATTCAAAAACCCGAAGAAGCTATCTGCGGAATAAATATAAAACTCCGACAGGTCGATAAAGCGGATGCTGTTGACGACTTCCCTGCGATATTTGTCTTTACGATCGATATAAACGAGGTTCATTTCCTCTTTTGCCGCCATATCGTTCGCCATATCGATGAGTTTGCGCGTCTTGCCGCTTCCCTTTTCTCCGGTTATGAATCTTATCATTTGAACCACCTCTTTTCTTAAGTTTCATTATAATCTTTTTACAATAGTCTTACAAGTATATTTTATACTTCTTTGGCGAGAACGGATAAAATCACTTCGATAACATTTTCTGTCTGAATACTGTTTTCCTGCCCGTGCAGCAAACCTTCGGCAACCACCAACGCCCGATGCAACGCTTTCGTTATTGCAACGCCGGTAAGCGGATTATGTGCGGCAACCGCATAGTAGAGCTCTTCATCGCCCAAGCACTCATCTTTTAAAATCTCCACCGCTTTTAAGCCGTGCAGTTCCGGTGAAATATCATAATCGACAATATCGATATCGAGGTCATGCAGCAGGCCGCTTTGAACCCAGAGGCTCTTGTTTTCTACATCCAGCGCCTCTGCGACACCGCCCAGTACTTGTGCCATCGTCCGGGCATGCGCGATCAATTCAGGCTTTTGTAAATACTTATTCAAGATACGGAACATACGTTCTTCTGTCATGTCGCCTCCTTTTTAAACATTACGAAATCAACATTTTCTTCAGCTTGATTATAAACTTTGTGCCCACATCCGGCACACTTTCCACTTTGATCGTCCCATTATGATTCCGGATGATCTCCTGCGCGATGCTCAACCCCAAACCCACACTGCCGCTCGTGCGCTGACGTGCGCTGTCCGCCCGATAAAATCTGTCGAAAATGTACATAACCTGCTCCTTGTCCATCCCGATGCCGTCATCTTTGATCTCGATCACCACATTCTCGCCATCCTTACGCAGGCGCACCCAGATGTTGCCGCCTTCTTCTTTGGCATATTTGCTCGCATTATCGATAAAAATCTTAAGCATCTGCTCAAATTTATTCCTGTCAACATAAGCAACGATGTCCTCAGAAGGAACATAAGTAAGTTCTAC
>CALGIV010000058.1 GCA_937914785.1 uncultured Eubacteriaceae bacterium
GGTATTGTTCGTCAGCCTCCTGATTTTGTGCGACGCGGGAGAAGATGATTTTATTTTTATGCATCGCAATGCTGTTTTTTCGGATATAGGCGAGAAACTCAAAGATATTGCTCAGCGTGCGGCTGAGATCAAGGCCCATCAGGGAGCGGTATTCCTCTTCGTCAAGCGAGTTGAGTGAGATGTCGATATCAGAGAGGTTTTGGATTTGGACGATGCGCTCTAAGTCAGCTGTCTTTGCAGCATTGAAATTGGAAAACAGCCGGATATAGGCATTGGGCAGGCGCTGATTGATGAGCTCGATGCGTCTGAAAATTTGCGGATCCATTAAAAATTCATTGACTTTAAAAGGGCTGATATAAAATTGATGCGTCGGTGGAATTTCAGTCAGCTGGTCGAGGATGCGTTCAAATAGTTCGTCCGACATCATCTGGTTCTTACGGTCAAGTTCGCTGTGCGGGCAAAAGGTACAACGCGCATTGCAGCGCCCGGTTGTTTCAATCGTGACTTCAAGCGGGTAATTCAAATATTTTTCAAAAAAAGAACGCCATTGCATGAAAAGCTCCTTCGAAAGTATTTTGGTTTAAAATTGATATTAAAAATGTATGAAAGACGACAAGTGAATATGCGATGAAGTTTGTCTGAAAAGGTGAAGTCTGGTGAAAGTCTGTTTGCCTGATGGCAGTACAGCTGTTGCAGCATAGAAACGAAACAGGAATTGAACGCTAAAACAGGGCCTTATGCCCCGTTTTGACGTTATATGATTTACTTTATTTATGACACAATATGATTCGGTTTAAGGATAGTAAAGAAGCTTGCTTTTGAAATGGTTTTGTATTATAATAAAAAGCAAATTGTGGAGGTATGTCATAGCATAAACTTCCGCAGATTACAAAAGAAAAGCAGAGGTAGAAGAATGAAGAAAAAAATGATTATTGCCATAGTTGTGGTTTTGCTGGTTGCAATGCTGGCAGGCTGCGGTGGCGACGCTAATGGAGCGAAAAAGTTGGTTCGTGGGAGTTGGGCGGGTGATACATACACAAACGAATATTTGAATCTGACCTTTACGATGCCGGAAGGCTGGTCCAGCATGTCAGATGAACAGCTGGCTACGTTGATGGGTCTTTCTGCCGACAATTTGGCGGCAGCCGGTGTTGAAGTGAACAAAGAGATGCTGGAACTGATGACGATTGTCGATATGCAGGCACAGGATCCGATGACCGGTAACAATGTCTTGGTTAACATTGAAAATATCGGTAAGATGGCGAAAAACGTCGTTTCTGAAGAAGACTATATTGACCTGACCAGAGAACAATTAGAAGAAGCATACGGTTATACATTCAGCGACTACACTACTGAGACGGTAGCCGGCGAGACGTATACGATGGCAAAAGGCGAGGTTACGATGAGCGGCATTGCGATGTCTCAGTATTTCTACGTCAGAAAAGTCGACAAGTATATGCTGGCGATCATCGTGACAGTAGTAGACGGCTCGGATGTCAGCGTAGTAATGAATCAGTTTTCCTAAAAGAAGAATTGTTAAAAAGCACTCCGTAATGGAGTGCTTTTTTATTGCAGACAATATATTTACGAGCTTTCTGCATTGACGATGCGGTAGTAAACCCGGGCTGTTAAGAAATAGACCGCCATATAGAAGAGGGAAAAGACGACGACGGAGATAATGGTGGCCAATAAAAAGACGGTGACGTTTTGCAGGCTAAGCATAAAGAGCATTTTGGTGAGCGCCGGGAAAGCGAAGGCGATGTGCACGCACGCAACGATAAGTGGCAGGAAGAACATCGTTAAAATCTGCGCATTGATCGAACGCCTGGCTTCACGGCGGCTGAGGCCGACTTGCTGCATAATAGCGTATCGCCGTTGGTCATCGTAGCCTTCGGAGATTTGCTTATAGTAGATGATGAGCACAGTAGCCAGCAGGAAAACGACGCTTAAGAACAAGCCGAGGAAGAACAACCCACCGTAGAGTTCCAATAGGCCGGCACGGTTGTAGGCACGCGATTCGGCGTAGCTGAACGCAATGTCGGAAGCGCTAAGCTGCTGCATAATGGCATCGTAAGCATTCATCAATGTCTCATCATCGCCATCCAGATTAAAGCCTGCGACACTGCGAATGGCGTTTGGTTCGTCGACAGTATCAAGATAGGCGCGTTGAATGGATTCAACGACGGACAAGTCTTTAACGATCAGAGTGTAGATCGTATTTGACGTATAATCCCGGTGGCTGTAAGGCTGGACGGAGTTGACGGGTTCTTGTACGGTAAAGGTATGCCCAAGGATGCTCAGCGCAGGTCTGTCAAACTGCTGGCGGTTCGACAGCAATAAGACCTCATCTTCCTGAAGGGTGAGCTCTGCATCGGTAAACGACAGGTAATCTTCCAGTGGGATAAACCATAGATCAACCATAGCCATATCGGTTGAGTAGTATGAGCCATCAGTAATAAACTGGTCTTCTTCCTGGCGGCAATATAGCCTTAACATACGGTAGGCCATTCGATCTTCAGGTTTTAGGTCGTAGCGCATAAGCGCGGTGTCGATTGCGGTGTCGATGTCTTTTGGAGAAGTGCCGTCTTCTTCATAATAATAAATGGCGATTTCACGGAAGTGTTGGTTATTTAAAACATCTTCCATACCGAAATATAGAGAAGCGGTAGATGAGACCATCACGAGCACCATCGTGGCCAAAATACAGATCGTGGCCAGGCCGGCGGCGTTTTGCTTCATTCGGTACATCATACCGGATACCGCGATGAAGTGGTTGGATTTATAGTAGTAACGCTTGTTGCGGCGCAATAGTTTCAATAGCGCAATTCCGCCTGCCGTAAACAACAGGTAAGTGCCGACAATGACGAGGATGACGGCGGCGAAAAACAACAGCAGCATGGCGACCGGGTCCTGCGTTAAAACGGAAATGGCGTAGCCGGCGGCAAGACACAGCACGCCGAGTATTGCAAGGAACCATTTGGCTTTCGGTTCGCGTTCACCGACCTGTGAGCCGCGGATAAGCTCGATGGGGCGGCTGCGGCCAACCTGCCACAGCGAAGAGAGCAATAACAGCAGGAAGATGGCCGAAAAGAGCACGAGCGCGGCAGTAATCGCATCGAAAGAAATAAAGAAGCTGAAGCGGATATCGAAATTCAACAGCCGGAGCATCACCAATTGCGCCAGCTTGGAAAGCAGCATGCCGAGCAATAGTCCGAAGACGATGGCGAGCACAAAGGTGTACAGGTTTTCGTAAAAGATGATGCGTGCGATGTGTTTCTTTTCCATGCCGAGGACGTTAAACAGGCCGAATTCCTGTTTGCGGCGTTTTAACGTAAAGCTATTCGTATAAAACAGGAAGAGGACAGAAAAGATGGCGATAACCCAAGTGCCGATTGCTAAAAATGACGAGACGGTCTGGCCGGCCGAAGGGTCTCTTGATAAAGCGTAGACGATGTAGAAGATTGCTACGGCACAGATGCAGGTGATGAGATAAGGCACGTACGTCTTCGCATTTTTACGCATATTTTGTGCAGCCAGGCGCGGATAAAACAGCTTACGCATTCGGCTCACCGCCT
>CALGIV010000059.1 GCA_937914785.1 uncultured Eubacteriaceae bacterium
GATCTGGCAGCTTATGTGAATATATCGGATATTACAGAACGCGAATAGGTCCCCGCTTCTGTAATATCCGATATATTCACATAAGCTGCCAGATCCGTACGCGCCGTAGAAATCAGGCTTTTTGCCGCACCGAGCAGGCGAATGTCGACATGGGATTCATATTTTGTTATCACGAGATTCTGTTCAGCAAGGGCATCTTCTCCGCGCAGTTCCACAGCGATATTGACAAAGTTCTTGCGCATCGTCGGGTCCGTCTCATTCAGCGCGATAATCCATAACAGGATCGCAGCAATGACGGCCAGTGCGGTATGCAGCAGCTTATTTTTTTTCTTTTTTTTCGTCATCGGAACCGAACCTCCTGAATCCGTCTGCATATACCGTACTTTCTCGCTGGGTCAGATATTCCGTGAGCTGTTCTTTCAATGTTTCGGCATTCAAAAAACGCGACAGGCTGCCATTTGCTGCAAGCGATATCGTTCCGGTTTCTTCCGAGACGATCACGGCGACCGCATCACTCACTTCGCTGATGCCAAGGCCGGCGCGATGGCGCGTTCCCAGCTCTTTACGCAAATTTTTATTCTGCGTCAACGGCAGCAGGCATCCAGCCGCCATAATGCGATGATGCTCCCTGCTGATGACAGCTGCGCCGTCATGAAGCGGTGTATTCTGCACAAAAATATTCGTCAGCAGCTCAGCGCTGATCTGTGCGTCCAAAAGTACGCCCGTATCGACAATACTCGCCAGACTTGATGCGCGTTCAAGCACGATCAACGCACCGCAACGCGCCTTGCCCATCTCAACACAGGCCTTCGTTACTTCTTCAATAATTTCTACAGGCACGAAGTTGTTTTCCGAAAGTGCAAATATTTTGCGAATAAACGAATTTTCCTTAAACGAGGTGCGCCCCAGGCGCGATAAAAACGCCCTGAGCTCCGGCTGAAAAAGCACGACAATTAATACCACCCCGATCGTAAGCACGCTGCGTAATATGTAATTCAGCGTAACCAAACCGAGCAGACTGGCCAACTGCGTAACCAAAAGCAACAGCACGACGCCCTTGGCTACTTCCGCAGCCTGCGTGCCGCTGATCCAGGATATCAGCTTATATGCGATGAAAGCAACGATTGCGATATCGATGATATTTTGTATGCTAATCATAGAAAGCAATTCTCTTGCAGTTGAAAAAATGCCGATGTCACCCATAATGAATACCTGCTTAAGTTTGTTCTCTTCTTTCTATCATACAATAATTATGCCTGTAAGAAAAGACTTTTAATTCGGTTTTAATATTTTAAAAGCAAATTTTATGCCAGAATATTTTTTAAAAACTGACCCGTATAGCTCTTCTCATAGGCGGCCACCTCTTCCGGCGTTCCACGCACAACGATCCTGCCTCCCTGATCGCCTCCCTCGGGACCTATATCGATGATATAGTCTCCGCATTTGATCACGTCGAGGTTATGTTCGATAACAATCAGCGTATTGCCGCTCTCCTTTAAGCGGAACAACACCTGCAGCAGCTTGTCAACATCCGCCGTATGCAAGCCGGTCGTCGGCTCGTCGAGAATATACAACGTCTTCCCCGTGGCACGCTTGCCCAGCTCATAAGCGAGTTTAATGCGTTGCGCTTCTCCGCCGGAAAGCGTTGTGGAAGCCTGACCAAGCTTGATGTAGCTGAGTCCGACGTCGTTTAACGTTTGAAGTTTGCTCTTGATTGAAGGAATGCCGTCAAAAAACTCTAATGCCTCCGCCGCCGTCATCGCGAGCACATCGGCGATGTTTTTGCCCTTATACTTGACTTTCAGCGTCTCTTCATTATAACGCCGGCCTTTACAGACCTCGCATTCGACGTAAACGTCCGACAGGAAATGCATTTCAATTTTGATAATCCCGTCACCGCTGCAGTTTTCACATCGTCCTCCCTTGACGTTGAACGAAAAGCGTCCTTTGTTAAACCCGCGCATTTTCGCTTCATTTGTAGAGGCAAACAATGTCCGAATATCGTCAAAAACGCCGGTATACGTCGCCGGATTTGAGCGCGGTGTACGCCCGATTGGCGACTGGTCGATCTCGATCACCTTATCGATGTACTCCAGGCCTTCTATTCTATCGTGTTTCCCCGGGCGAACATTGCTGTTATTTAGCGCTTTTATCGCGCCTTTATACAAAATCTCATTGACGAGCGTGCTTTTGCCGGATCCGGAAACTCCCGTGACCAGCACCCAGCGGAAAATCCACATCAATATTCTTCAAATTATTGGCTTTTGCACCCAGAATGCGGATAGATTCCCCATTGCCGGCCGCGCGCGCTTTTGGGATTTCAATCTTCTTTTCCCCACTCAAATACTGGCCCGTGATCGACCTCTTACAAGCCTTGATCTTCTCGATGTTGCCCTGTGCGACGATATGCCCGCCGCTGATGCCGGCACCCGGACCGATATCGACGATATGGTCGGCTTCCCGCATCGTCTCCTCGTCATGCTCTACAACGATTAGTGTGTTATCAAGATCTGTCAACCTTCTGAGCGCTTCGAGCAACCGCCTGTTGTCGCGCTGATGCAGGCCAATACTCGGCTCGTCCAGCACGTACAATACGCCCGTCAGCCCGCTGCCAATTTGCGTTGCCAGGCGGATCCGCTGGCTCTCGCCACCGGACAGCGTCCCCGTAGCCCGGTGCAGCGTTAAATAATCCAAGCCGACATTTTTTAAAAACATCAGGCGTTCTTTAATTTCCTTTAGAATCTGCGCCGCGATGATACCGTCCTTTTCGCTCAGCGACAAGTTGTCCATAAATGCCAGTTCCTCGATGATAGACATCTTTGTAAAATCGATGATGTTGATACCGCCGACTTTCACAGCCAACGACGACTTTTTTAACCGGTCTCCGCCGCAATCCGGACAAGGTTTGTGGCTCATAAACGATTGATAATATTTCTTCATGCCGAAACTCTGCGTTTGAGCATACCGCCGCTTGATCGCAGGCAAAATACCTTCATAAACAGGATTGAACTCTCCGGCAAAGTTCTGGCTGACATAATTGACTTTCAACTTCTTGCCGCCTGTGCCGTACATAATAACGCGCCGCACTTCATCGCTGAGTTCCTCATACGGCGTATTTGGATCAAATCCGTACTCTTTGCTCAAACCTTCAAGGTAATAATAGGCCATCGCATCCTTTTTTGAAAAATTCCAACCCATTACGTCGGCCGCGCCTTCCGCTAAAGACAACCGCTTGTCTTTGACGACCAGTTCTTCATCCGCCTCGAATAATTCGCCCAACCCCACACACCGTTCACAGGCCCCAAACGGCGAATTAAACGAAAATACGCGTGGTTCACCAGGCTCATCTATGCTGATGCCGCAGTCCGCGCAAGCGTATTTTTCCGAATAAATTTTACGCGGCCCGTCAATCTCTTCACAAATAACCATCCCGTCGGCAAGCTTTAATGCCGTCTGCACACTGTCGGCAAGCCGACTGCGCAGGCCTTCCTTCATCTTCAGCCGGTCGACGACGACTTCGATGGAATGCTTGATATTCTTATCCAGCTCCGGCACACTGTCGATGTCCACCAGCGAACCGTCGACCTTCAAGCGGACATATCCGCTGCGCTTCAGCTCTTCGATAAGCTTTTTATGCCGCCCTTTTTGCGCCGTGATGACCGGCGCATTAATCGTAAACGCTACGCCTTCCGGTTTCTTTAAAATATCCGCTAAAATCACATCGATGCTTTGAGAGGCAATCTGCTTGCCGCAGTTCGGACAATGCGCAATGCCGATGCGCGCGTATAACAGGCGCAAATAGTCGTATATTTCCGTCACTGTGCCCACTGTCGAACGCGGGTTGCGGTTCGTCGTCTTCTGATCGATCGATATAGCCGGTGAAAGCCCTTCGATATACTCTACATTCGGCTTATTCATCTGGCCTAAAAACTGACGCGCATAAGCGGACAGGCTCTCGACATACCTGCGCTGCCCTTCCGCATAGATCGTGTCGAAGGCAAGCGACGACTTGCCGGAACCCGACAGGCCGGTAAACACATTTAGCTTGTTTTTCGGTATTTTAAGCGATACGTTTTTTAAATTATTTTCATTCGCACCGCGTATGGTAATATATTTTGCCATGATTGTATTTCCTCACAGTCGTAAATTACATGAGTTTTCATTATACCACAATTTTTACTTATTTAGTCTACTAAAAAACAGCTTTGTCCCATTGTTTTTAAATTGTTAAAAATACGACAAATACACTTTCAAAATTTACTGAAAGTATGGTATAATTGAGCACAACTATAAGTGTAATGGAGGATTAAAAGGGAAGCAATATGTCTGACTTATTCAAACCGATTAACAATAAAAACAACTACGAATATATCGTAGAACAAATACAGACGATGATCGTTGAAGAGAAGTTAAAAGTCGGCGATGTACTCCCGCCGGAACGCCAGCTTTCGGAAGCCTTTGGCACCAGCCGTGCTTCCGTCCGCGAAGCATTAAAAGTGCTGACCGCGATCGGCATTACCGAGAGCCGGCAGGGCGAAGGCACTTATATCGTCAACAAGCTGGCGCCCAGCGCGACAAACGCGCTGATGCTGATGTTCTATTTAAACAAAGGCACATTAAACGATATTTTATACCTGCGCCGCGCAATTGAAATCGAGTCCGGCAAAATTATTATCGAACGCAACCGGGAAGAAGACTTTATCATACTAAAAGACATTATGGACCAATACTTTAAAGAAAATGATTTCGAACGTCGCCGAGAATTGGATAAACAGTTTCACACGGCGATCATCAAACTTTCCGGCAACCTCTTTTTTATTTACCTGCTGGATGCACTGCATTCGTTAATCATCCCTTTTATCGACGATATGATTGATCTGACGCTGATTACATCGTCGGAACAAATTATTTTCAACGACCACAAAGATATTTTAAATGCGCTGCTCAATAAAGATAAAGTGGCTTTTGCGCGTGCCATCGATATGCATATTTACGTCGATGAGACACATTCAGAAACACTTAAAGCCAAGTTTGCTCATTGGAGTCTGCAATAAAAAAGGAGCTGAGCTCAACTCCTTTTTTATTATAGCGATATTGCTCAAATATATAATCCCACATCATTGACAACTCGTGCCGCACCTTTGAAATTTCCTTTTAAACACTTGACGAGGTTTTCTACGGTTATTTTAGCAGACAAGAATTCAGCCGTTTTAGAATAGAACGCACTGTGTGGCGTTAAAATAACATTCGGTCTGCCGACCAGCGGGCATGTCTTCATATCCGGATACTCACTTTCCAATACGTCAAGTCCTGCACCGCGTACCAGATTTGTATCTAACGCTGTAACCAAGTCTTTTTCGTCGATCATCGCACCGCGCGCCACGTTAATGATAAATGGCTTTTTCACCATCTTTTTAAACACATCCAGTGTGAAAAAGGCCGTATTTTCTTTTGTCAGATTCATATGGATCGAGATGACATCAGATGTTGTCAGCAACGTATCCAAATCCACGAGCTTTACATGTTGCTTTTCCGCTGCTTCGGCCGATATGTACGGGTCATATGCGACAACCTGCATCCCGAATGCCTGTGCGCGCTTGCCGACGGCCTGCCCAATCTTGCCAAACCCCACAATACCGATCTGCTGCCCTTCGATGCGCTCTACGCCGCTCATCGCGGCAAAATTCCATTCCTTTTTCAGCTGAACGGAATCGTGATAGATGGTAATGCCGCGCTGCAATGCCAGCATCAATGCCATCGCATGGTCTGCCACTTCCTGCGTGCAGTATTCTGCAATCGCACACACCGCGATTCCCCTTTCTTTTGCGTAGTCGACATCAACGACGTTATACCCCGTCGCCTGAATGGAAATGGCTTTACATTTCTTCAGGCGATCAATATCCGCCGAACGAAACTCCACGTAATCCGTGATAATACCGTCTGCATCTTCAATCTCCGCATAATAGGCCTCCAAATTATTCGGATCGTAAACCGCTTCTGCTATGGTCAAACCCATATCTGCCGGTAAAAATGATTTTTCCCGCGTAATATCGCGTATTGCGGACGCATCCTGTGTAAATACAACTTTCATTTTCATCCTCCCTTTTTATTTTTTCTCAATGAATAATTCTGCTTTTCGAATATCTTCCGACGTTGGGACGCCGAACAGCGACATCAAGATAAAGATCGTCCCCGACGTAATCAGGCCGGGCCACAATGCATCGACAGTAAAGAGCCCGCCAACGCCGACGGTAGAACACACCGTCCAGACCAAAATAACGACGAGCGAGCAGATAATGCTGACAAAAGCGGCTTTACTCGTCGCCTTTTTCCAGAAAACACCCAATATCGTCGGGAAGAATAACGCGCCAGCCAGGAACGTAAAGGCGATGAGCAATAAATCGATAATACTCGGTACCACCCAGGCCAGCAATGCGCCTACCGCACCGACGATTAACGAGACGACCGAACTCATACGCATCACTTTCTTATCCTTCACCTGTGGATTGATCGCCCCTTTATAAATATCCAGCGTAATATTGGCCGAACCCATGATAATGCTGACGACCGCCGTGGACATGATGGCCGATAACACACCCACAATAACCAATCCCTGAATTCCTTTCGGGAAATATGTCATCGTAATCGCGATAAATGCGCTGTTGCCGCTTTCCAAATTCGGCAGGGCCACCTTGGCTGCCATACCGATAAATGTCGCCGCCCCTGCAATAAACAAAATCGTCAGCGACGCCCATAATGCGCCGTTACGCGCCACTTTTTCAGATTTTGCTGAAAAGCACCGCGTATAACTATCCATTCCCGTGTAAAAGCTGAAAATGCTCGACACCGCAAGAGCGATAATCGTTCCCCAGCCATACCTGCCAATATCGAACCATTCAGCCGGCAGCTGTGAAAGCTGGCTGACGCCGCCAATCGCCTTCGCCGAAAGCGGCGCGCCCAGAAGGACAACCCCGACAAGAATCAAGGCAAATTGAATCCACGTCGTATACGTCACGCCAAAGAGCCCGCCGAACGCCGTATACAGCGTACAGACGACCGCCGTAATAATAAAACAGGCCGACAGCGTCCATCCGGTCATTGTATTCAAAATTGCCGACATCGCGACAAACTGACTCGCCACAAACCCGACGTTTGATAAAAATGTACTGATTGCAAGCACGTATTTCGTCTTACTGTCGTAGCGCGCTTCAATGAGTTCCGGATATGTAAAGCTATTTACCTTCTCACCGATTCGCTTGATCAACCGTGTAAACGTCATCCCGAACAGGAAAGTTCCGACCGCGAGAATCGTCACATACCAGCCGCCCGATATACCCAATTCATACCCGTTTGCCGCCGTACCAATGATGCTGGCCCCACCAATCCAACTTGCCATCCACATCGCACAGATCGAAAATGTCCCGAGCTTTTTGCCTGCCACATAATAGTCTTCCGACGTTTTTGTCCTGCGTTTTGCAAGCAGCCCCAGAACAATCATCAACAACAGATAGCCGATGATAATGGCAATATCCAGTGTACTCAGTCTTGCTCCCATATTTCACACCTCCCTATACATTATTATTCTTTTAATACAACCAACGCATCTGCTACGCCCACGCCTTTACCCCGCTCATATACGAACAACGGATTGATATCCAATTCCAGAAGCGTATCTTTGTTCGCTGCGGCAAAGTCCGAGACCGTAACCATCATATCGACCAGCGCAGCGATATCGGCCGGCGCAGCGCCTCTGTAGCCCGTCAATAATTTGTAAGCCTTCAGCGAGGAAATCATCTCTTTCGCTTCCATCCTGTTCAACGGCACAGGATACAGCGTCACATCTTTAAAGATTTCAACAAATATTCCGCCGAGGCCCACAAGCAGCATCGGCCCAAACTGCTTATCATTCTTTACACCGACGATCATCTCCACGCCTTTTGGCAGCATCTTCTGCACGAGGATGCCATTTAAAGCTGCCTCAGATGCTTGCTCCGCAACACTGTCCATAATCGACGTATACGCTTTGCACACTTGTTGCGCATTCCCAATATTCAGCCGCACACCCCCGACATCCGATTTGTGCATAATATCATCCGAATCGATTTTTAGTACCACAGGGTAGCCCATATCTTCCGCTGCACGCACCGCTTCTTCCTGCGACAATGCGACGATACCTGCCTCAATGTTGATTCCCGCATCTGCAAGCATTTTTTTACTCTTATATTCGCTCAATGCCTTTTTTCCATTTTGCTCATCCATTTGCGGAATCGCCAGCTCAAGCGTACGTTCGTCGCTGTGATAACCGATAAAATCACTCAAGTGCCGTAACGCCGAGAACGCGTACTTCGTCGTCGGCAACACGGCTACGCCACCTT
The DNA here is from genome assembly GCA_937914785.1 of uncultured Eubacteriaceae bacterium. Classification (GTDB taxonomy): domain Bacteria; phylum Bacillota; class Clostridia; order Eubacteriales; family UBA1433; genus CALGIV01. The sequence goes on from CALGIV010000059.1 coordinate 8,376, forward strand.
CTTCAAGCTTGCCGACCAGTTCCGTATTGCGTGATGCTTCCATAAAGCTTGCGATCATCAACGGCTTTTCCTTTACCCGCTCGACCGCTTTGAGAATACCCTGAAGCATCACTTCCTGATCGCTGCCATAAAGTTCCGCAATCGTCCATCCGATAAAGCCTATCGAAACGTTTTCATCCTCCATCACCGCCGAAATGCCTTCGGCAAATTCATCCGCATCATACGCCAGCATCGCCGTCATATCCAACGGGTTGCGCGGCGTCGCGTAGCCGGGCAATAATTCCCTTAACCGCTGCATCGTCTTTTCAGAAAAATCGGGATAGTTGATGCCGTACAAATACCCTGTATCCGCACAAATCCCCGTCTCGCCGCCCGATAAGCTGATCGAGGCAAAATCAGCGCACTTTGGCATCGTCTTCAACGTGGCAAATAAAGATGCCGTACTGCGCAAATCCTGCATATCGTCGACGCGCACCACTCCGTACTTTGCAAAAATCGCATCGTATGTCTTGTCACTTCCCGCCATACTGCCCGTATGCGACGCTGCCGTGGCCTCACCTTTCGGACTTCGACCTGCCTTTAATACGATCACAGGCTTTTTCATCTTTGCCGCTTTCTTTAAACCCTGTTCAAACTTATGCGGATCCTTCACACCCTCCAAATAAATCGCGATAACAGAAGTATCTTTATCTTCAATCAAAAAATTAAGATAATCCCCCATCTGCACGACACGGCTGTTACCGGCTGATATTGCATAAGAATACTTCATTCCCACGCTGTTCATCATATCAATGCAAAATTGCCCGCTTTGCGAGACGAAGCCGACGCGCCCACGTTTGTTTTCATAAGAACCTACAAATGCAAAGCTGTAAACATCGTCGATAAAATTTACAAATCCGCCGCAATTCGGCCCCATAATCGCAATGTCCAACTCACGCGCAACGTCGATAAGCTTCTTTTCGTTGTCGATTCCTTCTTTCGTTCCCACTTCTGAATACCCGCTCGCATAAACGACGGCACCGCCGCACCCTTTTTGCCTCGCTTCATATAAAAGCGGAATCACCGTCTTTTGCGCCGTACAGATGATAACAAGTTCAACCGTATCTTCAATATCCGAAACACTTTTATAACATTTGCGGCCAAACACCTCATCCCGCTTCGGATGTACAAAGTAAACGCGTGAAAGATCTTTGCGGTAAGTTAAAATATTCCTGCAGGTATCGCCACCAAAGCCAGGGTTCTCACTCGCGCCGATAATGACCATCGATTTTGCTTTCAACAGCTTTGTCAAGTCCATTTGTCTCCTCCACTATTGCGCGCTTTCGAACCCTTCATCGAAGCACAACGCATTTTTCGGATTGATTTTACCCCTCTGACCAAAGTAATCATCTATCGTCTCACGCAGAAAGTCCGCTTCAAACAATCCTGTCGCTTTCGCCAGCGCGCCGAGCATTGCAATATTCGTACCCCGCGGATTTTCAAGCTCGTTGGCAATATCGCTTGCCGCCACCTTTATGACGCGAATATCGTCGCGAAACAGCCGACCTTCTTTTACCATCGAACTGTTCACCAACAGCACGCCGCCGGATTTGACCATACGCTCAAACTTTTCGATCGACGCTTCGTTCAGTGTCAGAAGGACATCCAGCTTCTTGGCGTACGGGCTGGCAATTTCTTCATCGCTGATCTTCACATTACAATTTGCCGTACCACCGCGCATCTCTGAGCCGTACGAAGGATACCACGTTATCGTCTTGCCCTGCTTCATACCGGCCGTCGCCAAAATCATCCCTGTCACCAAAACGCCCTGACCACCGAATCCCGCACAGATTATTTCAGTCAACATCACTTACTCCCTCCTCTATCGACAAACTCTCCGACCGGATAGAAAACCTTCTGTTCTTCCTTCACCCGCCTCATACTGTCGCGCGGGCTCAGCCCCCAATTGGTCGGACAGGGGCTTAGAATCTCAACGAGTGAAAACCCTTTATTATTCAGCTGATATTCAAATGCTTTTTTAATCATCTTGCCTGCTTTCGTCACTTCCGCGGGGCTGTCGACGCTGCCGCGCGCCAAGTAGGCAATGTCGTACTGCCCGATGGTTTTAACGATATCGAACGGCGCACCGTTATATTCCACATCACGTCCGGCCGGCGAAGATGTCGTCTTCTGGCCCGGCAGCGTCGCAGGCGACATCTGACCGCCCGTCATACCGAATACACCGTTATTGACGACGAGTGCAACGATATTCTCATTGCGCAGCGCAGCGTGAATCGTGCTTTCAATCCCAATTGAATACGCCGCGCCGTCGCCGATATGCGCCAATACGACCGCGTCCTTGCGTGCGCGCTTCGCGCCGGCCGCCGTGATGATCGGCCTGCCGTGAGCCGCACCGATATTATTAAATGTCAACACCCCGACAAGCAGTGAACCACAAGCGACATCCGTAACAACAATCAGCTTTTCCGAAATGCCCAATTCTTCAGCCGCTTCACAAACCAGCCTGGCTACAATGCCATGACCGCATCCCGGACACCAGGAACTTAAGCTGTCTGTGACTGTATACGGTACCTTATATTTCATTACTTTACCTCCCCACTGTACTTTTCAAGCATTTCCCTGGCGCGCTGTACGACGATATCCGCCTCCGGCACGTTGGCAACCTCCCCGTAATCCTCTCCCGGATACCTGTTTTTCGACGCCAACAAAATGTCATCGACAACCTGCCCCAAAATACTCATTTCCACACTCAAGAAGCCGACGACATCACTCCCAAGTGCATCAAACGCCTTTTGCGGAAACGGCCATAACGTAATCGGCCGAATCAACCCCAGGCGTATGCCTTGCGCACGGGCAATCTTGACCGCCTCTTTACACACACGGGAACTGATACCGTAAGCGATAAGAACAATCTGTGCATCCTCTGTCTGAACGCTCTCCCAACGCTGCTCGTTTTCTACCATCGCCGCATACTTTTCCAACAAAAATTGCTGATACGCTTCCGCACCGATGAAATAATAGACATTGCCCACCGCACGCATCTCTTCCCCTTTTTGCCGGCCGCGCACAACCCAATCGTATCGATCGATATCGTGCTCTTTAAACTCCGGCAGCTCAACCGCTTCTACCATCTGGCCGATCGCCGCGTCTGAACCGATGATAACCGGATGGCGATACTTCTCCGCCAAACCAAATGCCTCGTACGCCATATCCGCATTTTCCTGTACGCTCGCAGGCGCCAGAACGATCGTACGGTAGTCGCCATGACCGCCGCCGCGCGTCATCTGCCAGTAATCACCCTGACCTTGGAAAATGTCCCCCAGCCCGCTGCCGATGCGCATCACGTCGACAATAACCGCCGGAAGATCGTTTCCGCACAGGTAGGAAATGCCCTCCTG
>CALGIV010000060.1 GCA_937914785.1 uncultured Eubacteriaceae bacterium
GCCTATCACAAAGTAATACCCCTCAGGTACCAAAACAGGGCCGTAATCCAAATAAATCATACCGGACGGCAGATATGTTTCATTAAGTAAAGCACCGTTTCGATAGACGATATTATTCCTGATCTCAATCGTATCACCGCTCTTACCGATAACACGCTTGACATATTCCGTACCGAGCGCAATATCGATAATGACGATGTCCTCATATTCCGGCTCGTTAAACCAATACGATACCTTGTTGACAAACAGGCGCTCCCCTTCGTATAAAGTCGGCTGCATTGAAGGGCCTTCTACGCGCGCCAGAACAAAGACGAAATTGCGCAGCAAAACGGCTGCGATCAATGCGATGACGATTAACTTTACCCATTCTTTCAGGCTGCTGTTTTTTTGCTCTTTTTCCATTTTAGCCCCTTCGGTTTCACTTCTTGCCATATTTTATATCATTCATTGTAGCAAGAAATAAGCGTAATACAACCCCCATAAACTACGGCCTGCCGAAATCTTTAAACGGATAAAGGATGTAGACGACGCGCCCGGACACTTTATCGACATCGATACAACCGATGATATCGCTGCGGCTGTCCTGGCTGTACGGGCGGTTATCCCCCATAAAAAAGTATTGGCCTTCCGGGACTTCAGTGAGCGCAAAGTCATCGTATACCAACCCTTCAGGCAAATATTCCTCCTCAAGGGCGACGCCGTTACGATAAACGACGCTGTCTTTAATTTCAATCGTATCACCGCTCTTGCCGATCAGCCGTTTGACGTAGTCTTTTTCCGTTGGCGCATCAAAGATAATAATGTCACCGTAATTCGGCTCTCCAAAAATCATCGATATTTTATTAACAAACAGCCATTGCCCTTCTACGAGTGTCGGCTGCATCGAAATGCTTTTTACACGCGCCAGCACGAAAACAAAGCTTCGCAGGATAAGCGCGATGATCAGTGTGACGACAATTAATACAATCCATTCGACCGCTTCTTTCTTCTTTGCTTCCATACCCACCTCCATCAAAACATTTTTATTTTATCATACAATAAAAAAAGGGGGTATTGCAACCCCAGTTTTGCATTTAATTACTTTGCTTTTCTTTCCGTTCTTTTTTCCTTAATCTTCGCCGCCTTACCGACGCGGTCGCGCAGATAATAAAGCTTCGCACGGCGTACTTTGCCCTGCTTTGCCACTTCAATTCTATCAATACGCGGAGAATGCACCGGGAATGTTCGCTCAACACCAACGCCGTAAGAAAGCTTTCGAACTGTAAAAGTCTCTCCGATGCCCCCGTTTTGTTTTTTGATGACAATACCTTCAAATATCTGGATTCTCTCACGCTTGCCTTCGACGACCTTTACATGTACCTTTACCGTGTCGCCAACGTTGAAAGCCGGCACTTCATTTTTCAGATATTGGCTCTCTATTGTTTTTATGACATCCATTGTTATGTCTCCTTTCCTTTAAAGTTTTAGCACAGCTAATGCTGCTTTTCGCTTAAATATTTTGCATATAAGTCCGGTCTGAATTTCTTTGTCAGGATAGCGGATTGCTCCGCACGCCACGCTGCAATGTTTTTATGATGGCCACTTAACAACACTGTTGGCACTTTTATGCCGCGAAAGTCTTCCGGCCGCGTGTAGTGTGGATATTCCAGCAGGCCATCTTCAAAGCTCTCTTCCGCATTGCTCGCCTCATTGCCCAACACACCCGGACAAAAGCGCAGGATGCTGTCCATAAAAATGACTGCCGCGATTTCTCCGCCGGTCAGAACATAATCTCCGATTGAAATATAGTCTGTTACCGTCATATCCAGTGCCCGCTGATCGACACCCTCATAATGCCCGCACAGCAGAATAATGCGTTTATGAGCTGCATATTCTTTTGCAATATCGCGGTTTAAAAGCCTGCCGGCCGGTGAAAGGTAGACGACCGGAACATCGTGTCTGCCTTTTACTTTTTCGACGGCATCGACGACAGGTTGCGGGGTTAATACCATACCGACACCGCCGCCATACGGGCTGTCGTCTACACGGTGATGCTTATCCAAGGTATAGTCGCGTATGTTGAACGTATTAATTTCCACCAGACCATTTTCAATCGCGCGCGCAATAATGCTGTAATTTTTATACACATTGATGACTTCATCAAACAGCCCCAGACAATCAAACGTAATCACTTTGCACTCCACTGCTCGGCTCCACTTTGATGATACCGCTTTGAATATCGACCAACACGTTTTGCTTCCGAGCCGGAATCAGATATTCCTTTTCGCCTCGAATCACGAGTACATCGACAGCACCGGTCTGAATAACGTCTGCAACGTTTCCCAGCGCATTGTTTTGCATATCGTATGCCGCCAGCCCTTTGATGTCTTCGATGTAATACTCGTCTTCTTCCGGCCGGCCGGCTTCCTTGCGATCGATATAAAGCTGAGTGCTTTTCATCAGCTCCGCTTCCGTGCGGTCGTCGATATCTTTTAATTTTAAAATAACGTGTCGCTTATTCAACTGCGCGCTTTCGATTATAAACGGCTGCATCATTACATCCCGTTTTAAAAAGATTTCTTTCAGTCTTAAAAACCTTTCCACGTCATCTGTCATCGGATGTACTTTTAGTGCACCTTTTACGCCGTGCGCAGCATAAATCTTCCCGATACAAAGATACTTATTTTGAATCATATCGCCTTATACAATTTCAAGGATAACGCGTTTGTTTTCTTTTACCGCTGCCGCTTTTAATACGATACGCATCGCCTGGGCAACTCTGCCTTTTTTACCAATAACCTTACCC
>CALGIV010000061.1 GCA_937914785.1 uncultured Eubacteriaceae bacterium
AAATGCTTCAATAAAGAAGCCGAACTTACTCAAAGTCTCTTCTTCACTGAAACCCAGCTGCTCAAAAACGAGCGACTGCACCTGCTCGTCGTGAATGCGGATACTGCCACCGCCAAGCTCCACGCCGTTGAGCACGATATCGTACGCTTTCGCACGAATCTTCTCCGGCTCTTTTAAAAAGTATTCTAAATGCTCATCTTTCGGCGCGGTAAAAGGATGGTGCATCGCCGTATAGCGCCCTTCCTTTTCGTCGTATTCGAACATCGGAAAATCCGTAACCCATAAAAACGCAAAGCCTTCGCGCTCGATTTCCATCAACTCCGCCATATGCAGCCTGAGCTGCCCCAGCGCCGTCTGTGCGATGATGTCCTTATCGGCTACGAACAACAGCAAATCGCCAGTTTCGGCGTCCATCGCCGTCAGAATAGCCTCCATCTCCGCCTCATCGAAGAACTTTGCGATCGGCGAGTGTACGCCCTCTTCTGTGCACCGAATCCACGCAAGGCCCTTCGCGCCATACGTCTTTACGACGTCGAGCAGATTGTCGATTTCGCGGCGCTTTAACTTCAGCGCGCCGCCTTTCACACAGATGCCGCGCACACTGCCGCCCGAGGCAACCGCACCGGCAAACACGCCAAAGCCGCAGCCGGCAACGATATCGGTAATATTCTTCAGCTTCATCTCAAAGCGTATGTCAGGCTTGTCACTGCCGTAGTCATTCATCGCCTCGTCGTAGCCCATCCTCTTCATCGGCAGCGCAACGTCGACGCCGGCATACTCTTTAAAGATACGCCGCAATAGTTCTTCATTCATTTTAATAATATCTTCCTGCGTAACAAACGACATCTCCAAGTCGATCTGTGTGAATTCCGGCTGCCGGTCCTGACGCAAGTCCTCATCGCGGAAACATTTGACAATCTGGAAATATCGGTCAATTCCACCGACCATCAACAATTGCTTGAACAATTGCGGCGACTGCGGCAGTGAGAAGAACTTGTTTGGCTGCACGCGGCTGGGCACGAGAAAGTCGCGTGCACCCTCCGGCGTCGGCTTATTTAAAAAAGGTGTCTCAATCTCGTGAAACCCATTTTCATAGAAAAAGTCCCGCACGCTTTTGGCCACCTTACTGCGCAAGACGATGCGCTCCTGAACAGAAGGCTTGCGCAAATCGAGATAACGGTATTTTAAGCGCGTAGACTCATTCGTCTTGTCACTGTCGTCGATATAGATCGGCGGCGTATTCGCCTTGCTTAAAACAGCAATCTCTTCCGCCGCAACTTCGATCAGCCCTGTCGATAAATGCTCGTTAATGTTTTCTTTATCGCGTAATACGAGCTTGCCGCGCACGGTGATGACATATTCACTGCGCAGAGAGTTAACCAGGCGCATCAAGTCGCTTTCTTTCTCGCCGTTGATCGTAATCTGCATAATCCCGCTGTAATCGCGCAATTCTATAAATTCAATCTGTCCCAGACTTCTCTTCTTATTGACCCAACCGCTTAAGATGACCTCTGTGCCCACATCGTCAATTGTCAGCTCCGTACACAGATGGCTTCGATATGGATTACTCATTTGGTTTCCTCCTCATTCAATGCTTTTATCAATGCTTCTTCAATACCGGCAACAGGCAGTTCCACCTGTCTGCCGCTTTGCATCTCCTTGAATATCGCCCGGCCGCTTTCAAGCTCCGCTTCACCCAACAACAACACGTAACGCACACCCAGCTTATCGGCATACTTCATCTGCGCTTTCAAGCTGCGCTCCATATAGTCGCGCTCAGCGCTGACATCATTATCGCGCAGGTGTTTCACGATCCGGCTCGCCGCTTCTCCGGCTTTTCGTCCGATACAGGCGACATATACGTCAAAAGTGCGCTGCGGCGCCGTCAACGTTGCTTCCGTCAACAGCAGCAGCCGTTCCAACCCCAAACCGAATCCAATACCCGGCGAGGCGATATCACCGATTAAGTCACTGAGCCCATCGTAGCGGCCGCCGCCGCAAACCGTTCCCTGTGCACCGATCTCTTTTGAAACGAATTCAAATGCCGTCTTTTCGTAGTAGTCCAGTCCGCGTACAATTCTCGGGTTTACGATATAAGCGATATCCATCGCTGCAAGGTGCCGCTTTAATTCGTCAAAATGGTCGCCGCACTCTTCGCACAGATAATCGATCATAAACGGCGCATCCGTCAGCTTGTCGCCATCCTCTTTACAGTCCAGCACACGCATCGGGTTCTTCTCATAACGGTTCAGGCAATCCTCACAGAGGATATCCAGCTTTTCCTTTAAATACGCTTTTAATTTCTCGTGATAAGCGCCCCGACACTTTGGGCAACCGACGCTGTTGATATTCAGCTCAATATTCTGTGCGCCGGTACGCTCAAATATATTGACAGCCACGGCCATAACCTCCGCATCGACAGCCGCACTCTTAGAGCCAAGCACTTCAATGCCAAACTGATGGAACTGGCGATAGCGCCCCTTTTGCGGCCGTTCTGCGCGAAAGCACGGTGTAATGTAGTATAGTTTCGTCGGCTGCGGCGCCGCATACAGCTTGTTCTCCGTAAACGCGCGCACCACACCGGCCGTTCCTTCCGGTTTTAGAGCAAAGCTCTCTTTATCGCGGTGCACGAACGTATACATTTCTTTCTGCACAATATCTGTACCGTCTCCGACGCCGCGCACAAACAACTCTGTCTTTTCAAATATCGGCGTGCGAATTTCTTCATAGCCGAACAATGCACAAACTTCGCGCATAATATCTTCCAGCCTGATCCAGCGCGCGCTTTCGCCCGGCAGAATATCTCTCGTTCCTCTCGGTGCTGTAATCGCCATTTTTTTCCTCCTGATAAAAAAAGCCCCTGACGTAAAGCCAGGGGCGGAAATCTCCACGGTGCCACCCTGATTGACCACTGCGCACTCGCCGCAACAGCCCTCTTTTCACAGTAACGCAATTTTGCGTGCCTTGCGGCATTCCTCCGGGCCGTTCAGTCCCTTCTATGCGTCAGATGCTTCCAGCTTTAAACACCCCTCTCTGGTCACGCACATCTAAAGGTTCATCACCCATCATCGTCTTATTCAATTTATCAATTATAGTAATTTATCACCTGTCTGTCAATGTTTTATCAATATTTTTAACTCTTTCGCGCTTCTTTTCAAGCACTTCGTCAATATTTTTAATATAAAGATCAATATTCTTATATCCTTCGATGCGCTCAACTCTGTTTTCTGCCGGCAGGTAGATTTTGCCCAGCGCACCGGCGCCGAGACCGATGATGCCAATCTTTTCCGAAATGATCATCTGGTTATAGATACCTTCCCGTCCGGGCAGACAAAACCCTGTGTTCTCCGCGCCACCCGCCGAATACTTCTGGCGGTAGAGATAATACGGCTCGTAGCCCACCGCACGCATCCTGTCATAAGCCTGCTCATACCCTGCTGCTTTTCTGTTTTTGTCATACGCCTTACAGGCAAAGATTTCCGCATTTCGCTTATACGCCAGCGCGTGCAGCGTAATATTATGCGGCTTAAGGGCCAGCACGCGTTCTACAGATGAGAGAAACCGCTCATCCCCCTCTCCGCTTAAGCCGTAGATCAAATCGATATTAACATCGGCGCCGCTGTCGCGCGCGATCTCGTAAGCGCGATAAAAATCATCCAGTGCGACACCACGCCCAACCACATTAAGTGTGCTTTCATGCATACTCTGCGCGTTGACACAAAGGCGGTCTGCACCGCTTGAAACAGCGGCACTGATTTTCTCTTCGTC
>CALGIV010000062.1 GCA_937914785.1 uncultured Eubacteriaceae bacterium
GGAAAATTGGCCGATTCATACACGGCCAATTTTAGCTTTGCGTCGCAGTCCAGCTAAAGGCTGCGGCGTGCGAAGCGACGGACGACTTCCACTTAAGCATTCAACACCCTCCTGCTTTTTCATCCGCCGGCGGCTTTTTGCCGCGCTTTTCAGCAGTTGGAAAAGCGCGAAATATTCAAAGGATAAACAATACGGAAAAGTCAAATATCCAACCGACAAAATAATATCACTTATCATAACATTCTCAAAAAATACCTGAAAAGAAACAAGCTGCTTCTTATGCAGCTTGTTTAAACTTCATTTTATAATTCTTTTCTATCTGTTCAACTTGACACATAATTTTCTTTCTTTATGTTTGACACTTTCAAATCTGCCAGACTTTTCCTGCAAATGAAAAGATAGCTACTGCATCGCATCCACCAACTGCCGGCGCACTCCTTCCGACACTGCATTCGTTCCGCCTAATATTACGACCTGCCTCGTTTGACTTAAAGACAGATAAATCAACGTACTGCTCGGCACACTTGACGTTTTACCGTCTACGAGAATCATCGCCGCATTATCACGCGCGGCAGCCACGCCGCCACTCAAGGCGTCTGCAAAATCATTGCCGGTCGCAACGTAGGCCGTATCAGTATTATAAAAGAACGCACGTTGAATCAACAAACATGTTTCATAACGGTTGTCTCCGCCGTAACGCTCGACTTGCTTACCGCTTAACTGGCTTTCAACCTGCTTTGATACAACACTGCTCCCGCCGACAATAATGACCTTATCTGCCCGTGCCAACACGCGCTGCGTTGCAGCCGGTATGCTGTCTTTATTTGTAAACACGATCGGATATCCATTCACGGCGGCAGCTGAGCTGATGCCCAGCGCATCGGGATAATTTAACCCGTACGCTAAAACAACCGTGTTATTTTGCGCACCCTTTTCCTTCTCCAGACGATTTGCGACCAATGCTGCCGTTTCATACCGGTCATCTCCGGCGAGCCGAACTACACTATAAG
>CALGIV010000063.1 GCA_937914785.1 uncultured Eubacteriaceae bacterium
ACCATTTTTTCGGCTTTTTTACCACAGCAAACACATTTATTATCGCCCAAATCGTCCTGCTGAAATGGAATACAACGAATCGTTGCGCCTGTTTCTTCTTTAATCTTCTCTTCACAAGCCCTATCCTCACACCACATCGCTTTAATAAAACCGGGATTGTTCTGCAGATTTTGTTTAATCTCATCGACAGAATGAGCCACAGTCGTTTTTTCTTCACGCATTCTTTTCGCACGCTCAAATAGATTATCTTGAATGATGTCCAGCGTTTTCTGTGCCGCTTCGGCTAAATGATCGAGAGAGACAAACTCTTTCTCACCCGTATCCCGACGAACAAATACACATTGGTTCTTTTCGATATCCTTCGGCCCGATCTCAATGCGCAGCGGCACACCTTTCATCTCCCACTGGCTGAACTTCCAGCCCGGCGAATAGCCATCGGCATCATCCAGTTTCACCTTAAAACCCTTCAACTGTTCCTTCAGTGCATACGCCTTGTCGAGCACGCCCTCCTTATGCTGAGCGACCGGTACGATGACGATCTGGACCGGCGCAATCTTCGGCGGCAGAACAAGGCCGTTATTATCGCCGTGTACCATAATAATCGCACCAATCAGGCGCGTCGTTATCCCCCAGGATGTATGATATGGATACGCGAGTTTGCCCTCACGATCCGTGTAGGTAATATCAAAGGCTTTTGTAAAATGCTGGCCCAGATAGTGGCTCGTTCCGGATTGCAAAGCCTGCCCGTCGTGCATCAACGCTTCCATCGTGTAAGTCGCCTCCGCTCCCGCGAACTTCTCTTTCTCGCTTTTCTGACCGACCACCATCGGAACTGCCATATACTCCTCGGCTACCGTACGATAAATATCCAGCATTTGCATCGTTTCCGCCTGCGCTTCTCGTTCAGTCTCGTGCAGCGTATGGCCTTCCTGCCACAAAAACTCCGTCGTGCGCAAGAACGGACGTGTCGTCTTCTCCCACCGCACAACGTTGCACCACTGATTATACAAAAAGGGCAATTGGCGCCACGTCTGAAGCCATTTGGCATACATACTGCAAATTATCGTCTCAGATGTCGGACGAACACAAAGACGCTCGGCCAACTCCTCTTCTCCACAGTGCGTCACCCAGGCAACTTCCGGCGCAAATCCTTCGACGTGCTCTGCTTCTTTTTCAAGCATACTTTCAGGAATCAACAGCGGAAAATACATATTCTCATGTCCGGTCTCTTTAAAACGCCTGTCGTATTCCGCTTTGATATTTTCCCAAATGGCAAAACCATATGGGCGTATGACCATAAAACCGCGCACCGGCGCATAATCCATCAATTCCGTCTTTACGACGACATCGGTATACCAGCGCGCAAAATCATCCTCCATCCTCGTAATTGCCTCAATCTTCTGTTGTGCCATCCTGCTCTCCTCTTGTTACTTCTTTCGATGTTTATAATGCGGGTTTTCTACAAAGCGCCCGTCGGAAATAATAAACATATCATCGACATTCACACCTTGCTCACGCTTAATGTCAGTTTCCACGCGCGCCATCTCTTCTGTCGTAGCCGCCTGTGTGCGCCGGATATCCATATCGTATTCCCGCATCTTCTTCAAAAATTCATCTTTACGTTCTTTAGGTGATAAATCCGGTTCGTCTTTTTCTGTAATCATAAACTTATCGCTGTTCACTTCGAAAGCCGACGGATCGCTGCGCAGCGCCTTTAAAATATTTTTTGTCGACGGCCGTGTTGGCAGCTCCCGCGTGTGCGGATCATATTCTGACATATCGAATTTGCCCAGCTCAATGCGGTCTTTTTCACTTGCCGCATTAACAAAATCTTTTAACGACATTTGCATCGTGTCGCTTATCGGCTTGCCTTGAACAGGCTTTTGTATCTGAGTATCTTCCAAGCGTTCCTGCTGCTCAATCTCTTCAAAAATCTTTTGTTCACTGGCCTGCTTAAAACGCTGCAACGCCTTTTCTTCACGCAGTTTTTCGCCGATATCTTCTACGGGCGGCGCTTTTCTCGCCGCTGCCTCATCAAGTTGTTGTTCCTGTGCCCGATACTGCTCCATATAGCTTATCAATGGAGACGCCGCTTTATGCATCTCGGTGTATGCATCCGCATCTTGCTCTAAAAATGACAGCTGTCCCGGTGCTACATCTGCTTCGTCGGAAAGCAAATCTTCGACAGACTCTGTAAAACTTTCCGGCGTAATACGCTGCACCGGTTCACTTACCTCAGATGCCGCCGTATCATCACCCGCCGTCTGCACCTGCTGTACGACTAACGGTTCAACTAAGACTTTCGCTTCCTGTTCCTCTTGTTCTTCTTTTCCTGCTTCTGCCTCAACTTGCTGAATTTCCTGCGCTGATTCAAGCGACTCCTCAGACGGCGCCTCTATTAATATAGTTTCCTCTTGCTCGTCAACTTCAATCATAAGCTCTTCGACAGCAAGCTCTTGCTCCTCTTCTGTCTCCGGCTGTTCGGCGACAGCCTTAGCCATATCCTTCAGCCGAATTTTCGTTTCCTTTTTCTCAATAATTTCAATCTCCGAATGATAGAGCTCATCGTCAGGTTCTTTCACTTCGCTGATTTCAGCAACAAGCCGTGCAATCGCATTATCGTCGATCTCATCTCCAAAACTCTCTTCAGCATCAGAAGTAAAAAATTGCTGAATATCGACTAACGGGACATCGTAATCAAAATATTTTTCTTCGCGTTCAACTTCCTTTTTGATACTGAACTTGTCGACAAGACTTTCAGTCTTCTGCCGCGGCAAGCGCGCCCTTTCTTCCCCGGGCCGGACAAACATCTTTTGTATGGCGATAAACAGTCCAACAAATATGAAAATATCGCCGATGCTGAAAACCGTATGCAATGGATAAAAGCCCGGCATTGGGATAATATCACCCAAAATTGACAACTTCGTGCTGCTTGTGGCCGCCTGGCTGATATTGCCGAAACGCGCCAAAAATGTGCTCATATTCAACTTTGCAGTTACGGCGGCAGCGGAGGATATTGGCATCTTTCCACCATTAATAAAGGTGACGGCAAAGTTTAGAAAGACTCCAACAAGCATCACGATGCTTTCGATTTTCGCAAGATTGCGCAATAAGAACGCCATCAGTATCAAATAGCTGGCCAGATAGATGAACATACTTAAGCTTTTTGCCGATTCAGACATCAGGTTCAGCCCAAATATCAAAAACGCCTGAATGATTATGTAGAGAATTGGCAGCAACTTCCATTTTACTTCGTATTTGGTAATATTGCTTATCTTTCCGCGCCGAATGAAAGCGACAATTATGCTGATTAGTAGCACTTCAACAATCATAAAAATCAACCTTTTCTGCAAAATTTATGTGAATATTTTCATTTTCTGCCTTTTATCTTAACATTTTACCATATTTTTATCTATATTTTAAGTTTAAGTTATTGTTTATATATGGAAAATTTATTCCAAAATGAATTTTTTGATACTTAATGCTTTTCTTGCAATATATATTGGTTTTAAAGCATTGATCTCTTCTGCTGTTCCAAAGCCATACGACGCCCAAATGAAATCGACACCACATGCAGATGCACCTTCGCCGTCAAAGGCTCTGTCGCCGATCATCACATACCGCTGCTGCGATAAGGCAAAATGGGTGATCACGTTTTCGATCAGCTCTTTTTTATCTGTCCGGCTGCCGTCTGCGTTGCTTCCGATAATATAATCAAAGAGCGGCTCAAGCTGCGCATAACGCATCATTTTCAGCGCACAGGCGTTATTCTTCGTCGTCGCAATCGCTAACTTGACGCCGTTTTCTTTTAACGCCAAAAGACATTGCTCTATCCCTTCATACAGGTAAAATTCTTTATAACCGATTTTATTGTAGTACTCTCGGTATATCTCCACCGCTTTTGTGGCATCCTGCTTGCTCAATCCGTAATACGCTTCAAACGTATAGTACAATGATGGGCCAATCACATCGCTCTCATGCTCACGCTTATAGATAAGTCCCATCTTTTCTACCGCATAACGAATACCGCTGTAAATACCTGAAGCCGAACAGGCAATCGTCCCGTCCAAATCAAATATCGCTACATCATACTTGCTCATGCTTCTCCTCCTGCAGAAAATGGGCGTTACATCGCTGTACGCCCATCGGCTATATCCGAAATATCAGTAAATTCTGCTGTCGCTTTATTTCTCTTTCTTTTTCTTGCCTTCTAAATTGATATTGCCATAATCGCGCACATACCCACCTTCCCCTTCCTGCTTGGGTAGTATTCCGTGGTGTTCGCGTACCTTATATTCGATTTCGGCATAGATTTCCGGATGCTCAACCAGATAAGTTTTGGCATTTTCACGTCCCTGCCCAATCCGCTCCCCTTCATAAGAATACCAGGAACCGGATTTTAACACAATGCCGCATTCCGCACTGATATCCAAAATATCACCTTCTTTTGAAATGCCTTTACCGTACATAATATCGAAATCAGCAGTCTTAAAAGGCGGTGCTACTTTGTTTTTGACAACCTTTACCCGCGTGCGGCTGCCAATCATGTCCGTGCCCTGTTTAATGACTTCCACCCGGCGCACTTCCAACCGCACGCTGGAATAAAATTTCAGCGCCCGACCGCCCGGCGTTACTTCAGGATTGCCGAACATCACGCCGACTTTTTCGCGCAGCTGATTGATAAAGATCGCTGTACATTTGCTTTTATTGATCGCACCGGCCAGTTTCCTTAACGCCTGCGACATCAATCGCGCCTGCAGGCCGACGTGCTGATCCCCCATCTCTCCTTCAAGCTCCACGCGCGGCACCAACGCCGCAACACTGTCTACAACGACGATATCGACAGCACCGCTCCGCACAAGCGCTTCGGTAATTTCCAGTGCCTGCTCACCGGTATCGGGCTGTGAGATGATCAGGTTGTCGATATCGACGCCCAAAGCTTTTGCATAAACCGGATCTAAAGCATGTTCGGCATCGATGAACGCGGCAATGCCGCCTGCACGCTGGGCTTCTGCCGCGATATGTAAGGCAACTGTCGTCTTACCGGACGATTCCGGCC
>CALGIV010000064.1 GCA_937914785.1 uncultured Eubacteriaceae bacterium
TTCTGTCAGTACCTCATCAGGCAGCACAGATGGACCTGACGAATAATTATATATGTGCATCTTAGCCCCCACCTTCATTTAAGCGTTATTTTACCATACTATAACGCAAATGAAAAGGGCTTACGAACGAATCTGCCCTTTTCAATCGTTATCAATTTATTTACGCGTCCGATGCTTGTCCAACTCACGCAAATACAACTCATCGACGAGCTTTTTATCTTCCCGCTTCTTTTGTTTCTGCAGCTGCCGCTCTTCTAAAGCGCGATCAACATCAGAAGGCGGGCGGATTTCGCCTGTCGATTTTGCCTCTGCCCTGCCAATCTGTTTTTGCGCTTTACGCCGCCTGCGCTTCACATAGCGTTTATATTCTTTGTAATTTTTAAATCCTTTTGCCCGTATCGGCGCCTCAATGTTTTGATTCATCGCTTTTATGTAAAGATACGTAATCACAGCAATGACTGCAACAAACAATACGAACAGGATTGTCCCCACTATCGCTTTCATCTTATACCTTATTTTGCCCTGACGAAAAAAAACAGGAACGGTTTCCTGTTTTAACTCGTCAGTTGAGATATCATTGTTTTGGTTATGGTACCGATCGTCAGTTTTTTTGCTTTTATCTCGCCCTTCAATTCCATAATCTTTGCTGTATCTTTATATTTGCCTCTTGTCAGCTCTGTGCCGAGCGCTTTTTGCAGTTTTCTCAACTCTTTGTTTGCCCTGATCAGATCATCTGCTGTCATCACCGTCGCCCCCTTTACTTACTATGTCGTATTATTATACTATAAGTCCCAAAAGCGTTCAAGCTTTTTTTACGGAAAGGCGATATAAAAAACCGGTGCATAGAACCAGTCTCTACGACTTTGAAAGGTTAATGCCGACACATCCGCCAATCGCGCCGGTAAGTAAATAGATCGGCAGCTTTTTGATTAAGAAGAGGATATCACACGGATAAGATACGGTATATGAAATGATGTTGACGATCAAATAGATAATCGCAGCGCAAAGTAAGCCGTTCGCCCAACCGCGGCACTGACTTCCGCGCGCCGACAGCACAGCTGCGATGAAAACCCCAATAATCGTAATGATGTAAAAATACAAATCCGCCTTCTCTTCATTCAGGTCGATAAAGTACATCAGACTGGCCAAAATGATAATACAAAGCAAAATAATGATCAGACCGATAGCTGCCGATTTCGATGTTTTTAAAATATTACCGGCATTGAATGTGCGCATTTTGCCTCACCCCCGTACTAATATCTATTTTAAAGGAAAACAAAAAATGCCGAATATACGGCATTTTTGTATACGAGCTTTTTACTTTGTGCCAAAAATACGGTCGCCCGCATCCCCCAATCCC
>CALGIV010000065.1 GCA_937914785.1 uncultured Eubacteriaceae bacterium
ACATAATAATCTACGGCATCTTTAGCCAGCATAACATAGGCATCCATGCGTGTTTTTACTCCCGTTCAATTTTTCCTAAAATCTCGTAACAACAGACTGCATAGCCGACGCCAAACGGCCCTTCGTAGCACAAAAATTCGGGCTTAACGCGTTTTTCGGCCAGCGCGCCTGCCATCATGATAAATGAGCGCAAGCCGCATTCTGCCGCAGCCTCGACCATCGCTTCGTCCAGATTGAAGAATGCTTCAAAGTTGGCAATCCCCAGCGCGCGGACAACGTGTCTGTCAAAGCGCGGGCCTTCCTGCGCATAGCCGTAAGGGCCGTCTTTGCTCAGTTTGTGCGATAAGTCACCGCTCGCGACGATAGCGACGCGTTTGCCGAGCGTGTCTGCCGCTTCACTGATGCACCAGCCCAGCTCATAGTGTTTCTCGTAGGGCAGATCAGAGATCGATATGCGCACGATTTTAAAGCTCTTTAAATATTTGTCGATGAAATACAGCGGCACGAGGCAGCCGTGATCAAGCATAGGCTTTGAAGCCCCCCGTGTGCCGGCAGGCAGCCGGCGGCGGCGTGCATTGTCTTCGATCAGTGCGATCAGATCATTATCGTAAGCTTTTTTATAATTTAAGTGTTTGGCACCGAAGCCGTCGAAATCGCCATAGATATTTTCGCCGGAACTGATGTGGATATAGTCGGTATAAATGGTGTTGTGCGGTGTGATAAAAACGATCGTGTCGGGTTTGGAAGCGACGATTCGCCGCGCAGCTTTATCGGCGGCGGCGGTCGTGTGTCGCGCCTTGGCCGCGTCCGTGCTGCGGCCGATTTCCGGAATAATGATCGCCGGATGCGGCATAACGGCGGCAAAATGAATAGACATTATATTCTCCTAAATTATACGGTAACGTTTCTTTATTGATATTGTAGTATAAATTGCCGTTATTTGCAAGTGGAAAGGGGTGTCTAGACACGTGCTGTTTGTAAAGTTGAGTCCTTTAAAAAGGGACTGAGAAAAGTACTGGATGCTAACTGCATAAAGTATTACGTCGGATGCCTGGAAGGTGATAAAACAGCGTAAAGAGAGTGAAGTTTTTTATACAGCAAATGCACTTGGCAGCGCGCTGTTCTAGATTGATGCGATAAAAAAAGACAAGGCAGTGTAATTTATTTTGCCATATATGGCAAAATAAATTAATTGCGTTTTTACAGTATTTTCTATATAATTTTCATCAATGTGTAATTATATTATTATTTTGAAAGGAAGTATTTAAATGAAAAAACCAACAAAAAATGAGTTGACCGTAACTCTCGTCGTTACGGTATTGGTTTTCCTGTTCAACATCATTCCCAATCTGATTGGCGATTTACACCTGTGGCCGATGTTTTTTGGCAGTGTGTTTTTCTTTTTGCTGGCTCACGGCGATATTAAAAAAATCCCCTATATTTTAACGAGTGGTGTGGTCGGGATCCTGCTTACCGGATTGATGTATCTCGGCATTGGTGCGTTGACGCCTGTGGTTGGCTCGCCCTATGCAACTTGGATTTGTCTCGGCATCGTTTTGGTTGTCGTCATTATCGGCGGTACGGCGTTGCCCTTTGCGCTGAACAGCATCGCATTTGGTTTCATCGTGATGACAAGTGCTGAACTGAGTGCCGGCATGAAAATAGCGGCGCTAAGCAATGCGGCAAGCTATAACATTATGGCGCACTGTCTTGAATGGATTTTATATTTGGTCATTGGCGGCGGTATTATGTGCCTTATCTGCGGCGGCGTAATGACAGGGATGAAAAATGCGTTGACAAAAAAAGCTTTGAAGAAAGCCGCGGAGAATGTGCCGCCGCAGGATGCAGTTAAATAAAGTGGATAAACAAACTAAAAAAAGAGCTCTCAAGGCTCTTTTTTAGTTTGCCTAAAATAAAAAAATTATAGCGTGCGTCATATTGTTTGACACAAAACGACAGTCATCGAAGGAACTATTCCTTTAGTATTATAAATTGACATTTTACATATATACAGATGCATTTTTAATTTGTCAAAATGCGGAGAA
>CALGIV010000066.1 GCA_937914785.1 uncultured Eubacteriaceae bacterium
GCCACACTGCGCGGCATAAAAGGCCGCTCCCAGTTCATCCGACAACGCGACAAGCCGCCTGCTGCGCGCTTCTTTCTCTTTCGTCAATATCTGACCATTCAGCTCCGCCGCTCTCGTTCCCCGCTTCTTTGAATACGGAAATACGTGCACTTTCATAAAACCTGCCTGTTTGCAAAACATCATCGTAGCCTGAAAGTCCGCTTCACTTTCCTGCGGAAAACCAACGATAACGTCCGTCGTGATCGAACAATGCGGAAAATACGCGCGTACGTTTTCGACAATCGCGAAATATTCCGCCGTCGTATAGCGCCGTCCCATTCGCTTTAGCGTGCCGTCACAGCCACTCTGTAAAGAAATATGAAACGACGGGCAAAACTGCCCGACCGCCTGCAGCCGCTTTAAAAACGCGCTGTCCAGTAACTTTGGCTCGAGCGACCCTAAGCGAATACGCTTAATGCCGGTCGCTGCGACCGCCTCTATCACATCGATCAACGCAACATCTTCCGCTAAATCTTTTCCATAAGAAGCGATATGAATCCCGGTGATCACGATCTCTTTATAACCATTGCCGGCCAACGCCCACACCTCGCTTAAAATATCGGACAACGCCCGACTACGGCTTATGCCGCGCGCATATGGGATAATGCAATACGCACAGTAACGATCACAACCCTCTTGAATCTTGATAAAAGCGCGTGTCTGATCGCTGTAAGAAGCAATCGCCAATGGCTCATAACACTTTTCCAAGGCCATATCGCGCACCGCGCTGACTTTCTGATGCCGTGCACGATCGATAATATCTGCCAGAAGCACACGGTCCTGAATGCCGACAACAGCATCCACCCCTTCAAGAGCCGCAACTTCTTCACAGTTTAGCTGTGAATAGCATCCCGCCGCGACGATGACGGCTTCCTTATTCTGCTTGACCGCACGGCGGATTGCCTGCCGCGACTTCGCCTCGCTGACATTCGTCACGGCACAAGTGTTGATGACGACCACATCCGCCTGCGCAATGTCTTCCACAATCTCGTAACCCGCTTCTTTCAAAACGGTCTGCATCGCCTGCGTATCATAGCTGTTCGTCTTGCATCCCAAGGTAAAAAAAGCTGCTTTCATCTACAACTCCTTTTCGTAAACACAGCAGGAGAGCATAAAAATCCCTGCCGTCTCCGCACGTAAAATACGGTTGCCAAGTGTGACGACGTGCGCCCCGGCCGCCTTTGCCATCCGCACTTCTTCTTTATCGAAGCCACCGACCGGCCCGACGATAAAGCACAATGCATCGCCGCTTTGCTCAAGCGCCGTGCGCAGCGTATCGCCGCGTGCTTCCTCGTAAGCAAAGATCACGTCTTCTCCGCGGTCCGCACACGAGGCGAGCATTTCTTTAAACGTCGGATACAGCGTAAGGGCAGGAATTCTCCCTCTGCCGCATTGCTTTGCCGCTTCATAAATAATCTTTTCCCAACGCCTCTGTTTCTTTTCCGCTTTCGCTTTATCGTATTTTACTTCACTGCGCACGCTGTAGAACAGTCCGATTTTGTCAGCGCCGGCTTCCACTGCTTTCTGAAGGACAAAATCCGTCTTCTCGCCCTTCAATACGGCGTTTAACAGGTGCACCGTATAAGCTTTTTCCGCCCGGTTATGTTCACTTTTCACTATTTTCGCTTTAATACTGCCTTCTCGGGTATCAACCGCTTCGCAAATAAAATCCGTGCAGTCTTTATCGGACACGATAAAGTGCTGCCCCTCTTTTAAGCGCAGCACTTTTAACAGGTGATAGGCGTCTTCCCCCTCAACCATCAATGCTTTTTTTTTACATCAATCGCTTCTTTATCGACAAATACGCGGTGCAGATTTTCTTTTTTGATTTCCTCTACGCTATTTCGCGCAAGGATTGCGACCCATTCACCCGCAGCAAGCGACTCAACCACTTCGTAACCATTTTCAATTAGAGCTACCGTCATCTCTTCTTGCTGGGTATCTAAAATGCCCGACAAGATCAGCAAGCCATTTGGCACGATAGATGCCCTTGCCGCCGGAATCAGTTCCTTTAAAACGGGCGCAACAATATTGGCGACCATAACGTCCGCCGCCCGATCGCAGGCTGC
>CALGIV010000067.1 GCA_937914785.1 uncultured Eubacteriaceae bacterium
TAAAACAATACATCTGGCCATCCTCAATTCGAAAGCGGTCGGCCAAAAGTGAGTAACCAATGTCGGCCAACAGGCTGTCTTCTCTGAACATCCTGCCGTCGATAAAGACACGTCCGATGCCGTTTAATTCGCGCAGGTCATTGCAGATAAACAGGCACGCTTCGACGATGCTTTTATAAAACTTGGCCGCCATCACCGATTTTTGCTCATCCCCGCGCCTGTCGGCTAAAATTCCCATCAAAATATCTTTTGTGCCGATAACAAATTTGCCGTTGATAAAACGAATATTGAACTCGTAACCTTCCGCCACGCTGTCAAATGCCTGTTCTGCAGCCTGATGCAGCTTTTCGCCGGGCAGGCCAATTAAAAACGCTGCCGCATCGAAGAAACAACGCATATCAGCTGCACGTTCATACTGTTTCAATCTTATATTTTCCAATTTATGTAAATATTCCGTCGACCCGCACAGCATCTCCAAATGCTTCGGTGCATTTTCCTTGTAGATATCATATATGAGACCAACCGCCGCAATGGCGGCCTTTTCTTCTGAATACGGCCCCTGCGGCATACAGAAGCTGTCAAGTCCGCCCACCTTACACACATACTTTGGCGTGCACAATAAAAACTCTCCCGTATAGACCCCATCCACACGTCCGTCATCCACGTAATCGAAGACGAGGCCAATCATCTTCGCATACGGACTGGGCTTCATCTGCTCCGCCTGCACAAAGAATTCCTGTGAATAATCAATTTCTCTTATGTAAGCCATTTCTATTTCACCTCTTCCCAGTATACTATGCTTTTACGCCTGTCCGCTTTCCTTATTGCCAGTCCGTTTTTTTATACGAAAAGAAAAGCAAAAACTGACAGCCTTTGCTTTTCCTTACAAAACATTGTATTGATGCTGCTTACGCGTTGTTCTTTTCGTTAATCCAATCCGTCGAGGCATCCATCGCCGCGCGGCAGGCGTTTGTCTCATCCAGCGCATTGAGCATCACGAAGTCGTGGATCATAGCCTGGAAACGCATTGCCGTCACGTCTACGCCGGCCTCCCGCAACATCTTGGCATAAGCTTCCCCCTCATCCCGCAAAACGTCCGCTTCCCCATTTAATATCATCGCGTCCGGCAGACCCTGAAGCTGCTCGATTGAAGCGCGCAGCGGAGAGGCTGTAATCTCGGCGCGATCCTTCTCCGAAGTCGTGTACTGATCCCAGAACCACATCATTCCTGCCCTGTATAAATAATAATTTGTCGCAAATTGGCGATACGATTCCGTATCGAAACACGCATTCGTCACAGGGTAATACATCAATTGCTTGTGGATATCGGGCCCATTCCGATACTTCGCCATAATCGTCATCGCCGTCGTCATATTCCCGCCGACGCTGTCCCCCGCTACCGTCAACGTATCGAAATTGAATTGCCATCCCATTTTGCACGCAATATCCGGCAAGGCCGACAGCACCGCATAGCACTGTTCAATTGCCGTAGGATACTTCGCTTCCGGCGATAAGCTGTACTCCGGAAACAGGACGACCGAATTTGTTCTCGCACTTAATTCCCGAACCAGTTTGTCATGGGTGTGCAGATTGCCAAATACCCAACCGGCACCATGAATATAGTAGATGACATGAGGTATCCCCGTCACATTATCTGCGCGAATACAGTGCAAATCGATTGTCCCCCATCTGCCTGTATTGATTGCCGCAGTCTCAATTGATGCGGGATACTTATAGACAGGCGCATCCTGCGCCTCATTTAGCACCTGACGCCCCTGCTCAGGCGGCAATTGAAAGATCAACGGCGGCGTTGAATTCGCCTCGCAGACCTGTTCCGCTGCTTTTTCCAAAGATATTCGTCGCTTCTTCATCTTTTCCCTCCTTTTTTATACCGCTTATAACAGTCTATGCCCAAAGGACACATCCATATGACCCCCTGCTAACAAAAGCATTTTATCCAAATAAAAAAGCAGCAGGCCAGCCTGCTGCTTTTAGAATCATTTCTATTTTCTTTAAAAGTTATGGTCGATATAAAGCTCTGCACTGACTGCCGCAATCGCGCCGTCGGAAGCGGCCGTAATCGCCTGACGCAGTGGCTTCTTGCGCACATCTCCCGCGACAAACAACCCTTCTTCACGCACCGACATATCGTCTTCCGTCATAACATAACCGCGTTGATCGGTATCGGCAAAGTCTTTAACCAGCGCGCTGTCGGGATTATAGCCCACAAACATAAATACCCCGCTGACATCCAGTGTGGATACTTCCCCCGTTACCTTGTTTTTTACTTCCAGACCGGTTACTTCCTCATCGCCTAAAATGCGTTCCGGCGTAGAGTTTAACACCAGCTGAATTTTTTCATTTTCGAAAACACGGTTCTGCAAGGCCTTCCCGCCGCGAAATTCATCTCTGCGATGCACGACATAAACTTTTTTAGCAAATTTTGTCAAAAATATACTTTCCTGCAATGCCGTATCGCCACCGCCGACAACAGCTACATCCATATCTCTGAAAAATCCGGCATCACACGTTGCGCAATATGACACCCCGCGCCCACGCAGACGTTCTTCTCCGTCAATACCCAGCATCACGGGCGAAGCCCCAAGTGAAGCAATAACGGCCTTCGCGCGGTAGATATCCCCGCTTTCACCCAACACTTCGAACAGGCGATCTTCTTTTTTTATCGACACCGCCTCATCGTAGACAACCTGCGCACCAAACGACATTGCCTGCTGTTCCATACGCTCGATCAATGCAGGCCCCGTACAATCGACGATGGAGCCCGGATAGTTTTCCACATGCGTCGTCGTACCGATCTGCCCGCCGAGCAACTCTCCTTCCAGCACCGCTGTTTTTAATTCTGCACGCGCCGCATACAGCGCCGCACTTAAGCCTGCCGGCCCGCCGCCTAAAACGACCACGTCATATTCGTAGACTTCACTCATTCTATCACCTCATACTCTACAATTCTTAATTTATTTTTCATCAAGTTCGGCAAAATTATGCTGCCTCAACGCTTCATACAGCACAATCGCCGCCGCATTGGATAAATTCAAGCTGCGCAGCTCAGGGTTTGAGCGCATCGGGATCGTCAGGCGATTATCATAAAACATTTCGTGAATTTCCGCCTTTAATCCGCTCGTTTCACTGCCGAATACCAGATAACTGCCATCTTCATACGTTACATCGCTGTAACGGCGCGTCGCCTTTGTCGTGTATAAACAGACCTTCTTTTCATCCGGACGGTTTTCCTGAAGGAACGCAGAAAAATTTTCATAGATGCACACCTGCATCTTATCCCAATAGTCCAGCCCCGCCCGCCTTAAATATTTGTCGTCGACAGAAAACCCCAAAGGCCCTACTAAATGCAGCATTGTGCCGGTGATCGCACAACTCCGCGCAATGTTCCCCGTATTCTGCGGAATCGTCGGCTCTACCAACACGATGTGAAACATTTCTGCCTCCTGAAATTACGCTTTGCATTTTATTATATTTGATTATTATATCTGAACTTCATTTTTTATTCAATAACCAATTATGCTCCATAAACAGCTTCTTGTCCTGTTATATCGCAGCATATTTCCCAAAATCAGACAATTTTCTCCTCATTAAAACTAGCTTCTTTTTTTACAGACAATTGTTAAGAATATATGTGCATAAGTGGATAAGTCTGTGGATAACTTGTGAAATATACGAAAAAAATGCAATTTTCGACGATGTTTGCGTTATTTCTCAGCCAGCATCTGGTATGGAATATTGTGGATATCCCGCTCAATAACTATATTGGTTTCATAAATTTCAGACAATAACGCCTCATTAAAAATAGTATGAATATTTCCCGTTTTCACAACCCGGCCCTGCTTCATAATAATATAGCGATCGATAAATCTCGCGGCAAGATTAATGTCATGCATAATGGCAATCACCGTTTTACCGCCTTCATTTAATCGTTTCAATAAGTGCATTATTTCCATTTGGTTCCTAATATCCAAATTCGCAGTGGGTTCATCCAGCATCAAAATCGGGCTTTGCTGCGCAATTGCACGCGCGATGAGCACTTTCTGCTTCTCACCGCCGCTTAAGCAGTGATACACCTCGTCGCTATAAGCTTCGGCCCCAACCTGCCGAATTGCCTCGTGCGCGATTGCATAATCATTTTGATCGAGCCGGTTGCGCACTGCGCGCCGCCAGCACGATATCGTAGGCCGTAAATGCAAATGTTGTCTCGAATACCGCAGGCACTACGGCAATATTCTGCGCAATGCCCCTGCGGTCCAGCTCATCGATGTTGCATCCGTTGATCAGCACTTCTCCTGCCGACGGGATCGCCAGCCGCGTCATCACTTTCAACAGCGTGCTTTTACCGGCCCCATTTGGCCCGATAACGGCATAAAAACCGCCTTGCTCAATCTCAAACGAAATGTCTTTTAAAATCGTCTTTCCACCCAATGTAAGCGATACGTCCTTTAAGATTGCAGCGTTCATGAGAAAATTTCCCTTTTCGATTTTACGATGAGATAAATAAAGAACGGCGCGCCGAAAATCGCCGTGATAATGCCGACCGGCACTTCCTGGCTCAACAGGCTGCGGGCAATCGTATCCGCGCTCATCAAGAAGATCCCGCCGACCAGTGCACTGTACGTCAGCAGGCGTTTATGTTTGGGTCCGGTAAAAATACGCACGACATGCGGCGTGATCAGGCCGACAAAACCGATAATGCCGGCAATCGAGACGACGCCGGCTGCCAATACGGAAGTGATCAACAAAATGCGCCGCCTGACTTTATGCACATCCAACCCCAACAGATAAGCCGTCTCATCCCCCATCAGCATCACATCCAGACTCGTATGATGCATCATCATCAATATAAACCCAATAATAAAATAAACGGCGACAATAGCCAATTGCGGCCAGGACTTTGCCGCAAAACTGCCCAGCGTCCAAAAGTAGATATCCTTGATATTTTCCTGAAACATTAACATAAGAATCGAAATGACCGCCGTGATAAACTGCCCGATCGCAAGCCCTGTCAGCAGCAGCGTCGTCGTCGATTTCTGGCCATTGCGTGAGCCGACGGCATACACGATAAAGACCGTTACAAGCGCACCGGCAAAGGCAAAGAGCGCCGTGATATTTAATCCTAAAAAGTTCTTCGACATCTTTAAAACGATGCTTAATGTTGCCCCCAACGCCGCACCGGAAGAGACGCCCAGCACGAACGGGTCGGCCATCGGGTTCTTAAATGCGCTCTGGTAACCACAGCCGCAAACAGCTAAAGAAGCCCCGCTTAAATAGGCAATCAACACGCGGGGCAGTCTTACTTGAAAGACGATCATCTCCTGTACACTTGCGGCTCGTTCTGTCAACTGAGCTATGCCACGTGTAAACAAAATCTTCATCGCCTCAGCGAGCGAGATATCGGCCGTTCCAAATGCCGTAAAAATGACGACTAAGGCAACACTTAATATAATGGGAACGCCGATCGGTATGCTTTTCGGTTTCTTCAATTTATTTCTATCACATCGCTTCCGGATAAATCAGCTCGACGAGCAGGCGCAGCGCTTCTACAAAACGCGGACCGGGTCGAGAAAGAATTGCCGTTTCATTACTTGAATAAGAATACGTATAAACCCTGCCTTCCTGAATCGCCGCAAGCGGCTGCACGAGCGGCTCTGCCGGCAAGTCCCCGTCCTTTTCTACGGCAAGGTCGATATAGACATCCGGATTCTTTTCAAGCAAAGTCTCAACCGGGATTTGAACCCAGCCGTTCCCCAACGATGCAGCAACATTTACCGCGCCGGCCTTTTGAATCATATCGTCCAAATACGTCCCACTACCGGTCGTATAAAAGCCGCCCACATCGACAAAAACCGTCGATGCCCGGTCTACCTTAAACGAGCAAATCTCTTCCATTTGCTGTGTCAAATCATCGCGCAGTTGCTGCGCCGGCTCTGCTACATCCATTACCTGGCCGATCAGGCTGATATTATCGAGCACGTCGTCGATGCTGTCATACGTCATAATGACGATCTTAATTCCCGCATTGTCCAGCAACGCTTGAGTGTCCTCCGGGATTCCATAAGCAACATCTGAAAACAACACATCCGGCGCCGCCTCAATGATGCGCTCCACATTCGGCCCCGCAAAATCGATCAACTGCGGCTTTTCCTTTGCTTCCAAGGGATAATCGCAATAGGCTGTCACGCCAACCAGTTTTTCTTCCAACCCCAGCGCATATACAATTTCCGTAATGGAAGGAGACGAGGAAAGAATCTTCTCCGGTACCGTCTCAAACGTAACTTCATTGCCCAAATCATCCGTAATCGTCAGTGGATAGCCAGCCTGAGCGTCGTTATTTCCGCCTGTACCGCCCGCACAGCCTGCAAAAGAGGCTGCTACCAATAACATTGCCAGTAAAAATGCTATAATTCTTTTTTTCATTTTTTCTCCTTTTCCTCACAGCAAAAAAGACCCTGAAACAAAACATCCGCACCAAAGGCGCGGAAATGTCCGATTCAAACATCGCCCTTCCCGCCGAAGGTTGTCTATTTACAGCATAACAGATATCCTGGCTCGTGCTTCTTCCTTCCCTTTGCCTTCCCATTTTCACAGTGGCTTTTAAAGGGTCGTCCACACCTACAGTAGCGGGGGCTGCAACGGTTTTCGACCGTTTTCCCTCTTATGCTGTATTCAATTTTAATAATGTAATGTATTATAGCAGTCCGATATTATTTTGGCAACCCTTATTTCAATTCAGTATCATACTTTCTGTCTTCCTCTCTATAATACCACGACGACGATCACTGCCAGCCTATAATTGTTAAATTTTTATCAAATTCGATCATTTTAAACTGTCTGTGCTGTATACATCGCCTCAATGCTGTGCAGCAGTGTTCTTTTTTTCTTTTTCTTCGTTTTTATAAAACAGACACAGATGCATCAAAAAGCAGGACGCACATTTCGGCTTACGCGCCGAACAAAGGGCACGGCCATGCAAAATCAGCTTATGGTGCATCGCACCCCACATAGGCTGTTCAATGCGCTCCATCAACTGTAATTCCGTTTGATACACGTTTTTCGCCTGCGTAATACCGATACGGTTCGAAACGCGGAATACATGCGTATCCACCGCGATCGCGTCTTTTGCAAACGCGTTGCACATCACCACATTGGCCGTTTTCCTGCCGACACCCGGCAGACGCATCAACTCCTCCATCTCTGAAGGAACACTGCCGTCAAATTCTTCAAGAATCATTTTTGACGCGGCTATAATATTTTTCGATTTCGTTTCATAAAGCCCGCAGCTGCGAATGATTTCTTTAAGTTTTCCCTGCCCCAAAGCAAGAATTTCTTCCGGTGTACGTGCGATTAGAAATAACGCTTCTGTGACTTTATTGACACGCACATCAGTACACTGCGCGGATAAGATAACCGCGATAAGCAATTCATAAGGTGTTTTAAAATTTAAAAACGTCTTCGCATCTTCATAATTCTCATCAATCAGGGCGATGACTTCATCAACTTCTTTTTTCGTCAGCTTTTTTTTCATAAATTCATTATAGTATGTTTTTCGACAAAAAACAAGAAATGCATTTTCATAATTTGGTGCGTATGAAAAATCCATTTAAAACAGAGAATAAACTTGAAAGGTGGGTAAAAAAAATGAAAACATCAATGAAAGTTTTATCTGCTTTAGGCGTTGCCACAATTGCCGGTATCGCTATTAAAAACGCGGTGGACAACCAACCCCATCGCCGACTGAAAAGAGCTGTAAAAAAAGTTGCACAAAAATCAAACAGAGCCATCGATAATGTACAACACGCCTTTAAATGACTATCAGCTCTATCAAGTGCTTTTCAGTCCGAACAGTACACTGCTGTAGTGTATCTTCGACCTCTGAAAAACAGATAAAAACCCCTGAAATACGGCCCTTATGGGCCGTATTTACCTTTTTAAGCAATCTACAAGCATTTTTTTAACCTGTTCGCCGATAACACTTTGTCCACCCAGGACAACAATTCTTTTTGCGCCGGAATTTTGAACATATGCTCTTATTGCGGCAGGCACACTGCCCGCTTTACCGTCCACCAAAATCATTGCCGCCTGCTCGCGGGCAGCCGCAACGCCGCCAGCCAGCGCATCGGCAAAATTATAGGCCGTCGAGACGTATACCACATCCGTCTTCGCATAAAAATATGCCTGGATCTTTACTGCGGTCTGAATACGGTCATCTCCCGCAAGACGCCTGACAGGTGCATAGGTGCGCAAGTTTGCCTCGACATCGCTGCCGACTACGCTGCTTCCGCCGACAATAATGATCTCTTGAATCCCGCCGCCGCTTAAAACCGCCAGCGTCTCTTCCGGTATCTTATCTTTACTTACAAACAGAATCGGATAGCCATACCGTGCCGCAGCCGAGCCCACACTGAGCGCATCGGGATAATTGAGCCCGTTGGCAATAACGACTTTATCGTAAGGTGCAATGCCGTCCAGCCTTTTTGCTATTTCAGCAGCGGTACCATAGCGATTATTACCGGCAATACGGCGCACTTGATACCGCTGCGCGTGCAGCGCGCTTTCTATCCTGCCGCCGATCACGCTCGACCCACCGAGAATATAAATATTTTTCGCTTCCAACCGTTTAATTTCAGCCATCGTCTTCGCATCAATTTCCTGTTTTACCGTATCCACCATCAAAACAGGCGCGTTGAGTGCATAAGCAAGCGGTGAAGCCGCCAGAGCGTCCGGAAAATTGAAACCATCTACCAAAAGAACACTTTCCGCACCGCCGGAAAATGAATAGCGACTGATTTCAACCGCCGTTTCAAAACGGTTGTCTCCACAAAGCCGGTCTTCGGCAGCGGCCACCGTCAGATAAAAAGTCTGACGCGCCGTCCCATAATCGTTTTTCAATTCCAACACAAATTCATATTGGCCGCCTTTTACAGGCGTACCGGATAAAGCATCTTTGTCCAGCTTAACGCCATCCGGCAAGCTGCCACCACAGAGCGCTAACGTTAGCGGCTTTTCACCCGCAAACGCTATTTGTTGCCGATACGTCGTCCCTTTTTTCACATCCGGCAACGCCGTTGTCAAAAACCTCGGTGCCGGATCTGTCACGGCAATTAAGTCGCCGCCATTCTTTGCAAGAATATATCCGTCGTTTGCAATGCCCCACCGTTCATCATCTGTCGAGTTTTTCACAATAATGGGTTTGGTACTCAGCTGCCCGCCATATTCAATCATAATTTTGCCGGCACTGTTAATATTTGTTTTACTGTGCACAATGCCTTTTGTATAAATTGCCGTCGTGTGCGCCGTGCTCAAGTTTGCTTGTACTCCGCTAAAATACGTCACTGCAGAAGGATGCTGAACATAAAGCACATAATTATCGCTGGCTTTCAGTGTCACATTGTTTAAATCGAGCGCAGCCGGTGAGCGATTTAAAACTGCATATCCGCTGCCATTATTTTCTACAATAACGCCTGAACCCGCTACCGCAAAAGAAGTCGAAACGCCGGCCTGTTCACCTAAAATGATCGTCGCCAAAGCGGATTTGCTGATAATTTGAGCCGGTTCCGATAAGAACATCCCCTGCTTTGACATATTCATCACGGCGGGCCCGCTTCCTTCATTGCGTACCGTCGCCCGAATTGATAAAATGCCTTCCCCGGTATTGACGATTACACTGTCATCCTTATTTGAAGAAGTGCTGGTCACTTCACCGCCTTCAAAGTCGATACTGCCGCCGGCATTACTCACCACGCTGCCCGCCGATACGACGATTGCGCTCTGCGAAAGCACTCTTCCGTTCGATTCATTTTTCAGTGCATATCCTGCGGCCTGATTTTCAACAAGCGCACCGCTGTCAAGCATTAAGCGCATATCGGCAGCATCCGATAAACCCTGAATGACTATTGTCGCATGAGTTGCAGACTTATTTCGCACCGTTGTATTTTTACGCCGGACAGAAACCATTCCCAACCCTTTGCTTAAAATCGCGCTGCTGTTATAAGATTTTATCGTGCTGTTGAAAATGTCAATCTCTCCCGTCGATTCCTGAATGATGGCGCTGCCGGCAGCTGTATTTTCTATCTCCGCGCTGATGATGGCTTTTGCCGCATTGCACACCTTTAACAGACTCTCCCCATTGCCGCCTTTCAATTTTCCTTGAATTGTATAGGAGCCGTCTGTCAGCAAAATCTGCTCACTGCCAATATCCAATACCGTGCCTTGGCCAAATTGAATCAAACATTGGCCGGTCTTATTTGCATCGACCAGCTGAATCGCTTCGGTCATCGAGGCCGACGTACCCAATTCACCGAAGCCATTTGAAACGCTATATCCACCGGTGCTTTGCATAATCGTAAATTGATCTTCCGGATAAATATCCTGCGCTTCTACTGTGCCCGCATACAAAATAACCGCCACCATTGACATCAATAAGACAGAACAGAACTTTTTCATAAATACTCTCCACGATTGCAATCGAATCATTTTACACTGTTTGTACGTTTTATTATAAAATATTTCACAGGTAAAATCCCGCATTATGACGAATCGTGTGAATTTTTGTATAAAAAACAAATGGTTTATTGTTAAATAATTAACAAATTTAGAAATTATCTTTATTTTAATTCCTGCGTTTCTTTCAACAACATTTAAATTTTTTATTTTTAGAGTAAACCTTCTTCCCATTAACTGAAAATTCTATAACGGCTCCAAAGAAAATGGCTGAAAAAGTCCGGCTATGAAAAAGCAGGGGCGTTCTTCAATGCATATTGAAAGCTTAAAGGAAGCAGGGCGGAAAATTGGCCGATCCATATACGGCC
>CALGIV010000068.1 GCA_937914785.1 uncultured Eubacteriaceae bacterium
GGGGAGACGACGGCCATTATCGGGCCGACGGGCAGCGGCAAGACGACACTGGTCAATCTGATCCTGCGCTTTTACGATGTCTCGGAAGGAGCGGTACATTTCGACGGCGTCGACGTGCGTGAAGTGAAACAGAAGGATTTGCGCGGCCGGATCGGCTATGTGCCGCAAAAGTCCATTTTGATGTCCGGGACGATTGAGTCGAATCTGAAATATGGCAACGAGACGTTAAGCGATGCGCAGATGCATCGGGTGGCGGAAACCGCACAGGCGGCGGACTTTATTTTAGAAAAAGAAGAAGGATTCCAGACGCCGATCGCGCAGGGCGGAACGAACGTATCCGGCGGGCAAAAGCAGCGGTTGTCAATTGCGCGTGCGCTTGCGATCCATCCGGAGTTGTTTATATTCGACGACAGTTTTTCTGCGCTGGACTTTAAGACGGACGCCGCACTGCGCAGAGCGCTGAAAAAAGATACCGGCGACAGCACGGTTATCATCGTCACGCAGCGTGTGAGCACGGTAAAAGATGCGGAGCAGATTATCGTATTGGATCAGGGGCGTATCGTTGGGAGCGGTACGCATAAGGAACTGTTAAAAGATTGTGAAGAGTATTATGAAATTGCTTCTTCACAATTATCGAAGGAGGAACTGGCATGAGTGAAGAAAAAAGAACAAACACAGATGCGTCGGCCGGACCGCCTCGACGAGGGCATGGAGGGCCCGCGGCGATGATGCCCGGCGAGCGTGCCAGAGACTTTAAAGGGGCGATTAAAAAGCTGATCGCGTATCTTGGCAGGTATAAATGGCAGATTTTATTCGTCTGGATTTTAGCTGTCTGTTCGACGGTTTTTGCGATTCTCGGGCCCAAAATTCTGGGATTTGCGACAGATGAACTTTTTACAGGGATTATGGCACAGATTGCCGGCACAGGCAGCGTAGACTTTGCCGCTTTGGGCAGAATTTTGCTGTGGCTCGGCGGCTTGTATGTGCTCAGCGCAGGGTTTTCCTATTTGCAGGGCTATGTGATGTCGGGTGTGACGATGAAGCTCACGTACCGACTGCGCAAGGATATCAACGACAAAATGCATCGTCTGCCGTTTAAGTATTTTGATACGACGACGCATGGCGAAGTACTTTCGCGCATTACAAACGACGTGGACACGATCAGCCAGTCGATGAACCAGTCGATCACGCAAATTATCACCTCAATCACGACGATTATCGGGATTTTAGTGATGATGCTGACGATCAGCTGGCAATTAACGCTTGTCGCGCTTTGCATCATTCCCGTGACGCTGCTCTTTGTAATTTTAATTGTGAAGAAGTCGCAAAAGCACTTCTTTAACCAGCAGAAGTTTTTAGGGCGTGTGAACGGGCATGTGGAAGAGATGTTTGGCAGCCATACGGTCGTCAAGGCGTTTAACGGCGAAGAAAAAAGCGAGGCAGCCTTTAAAGAGCATAACGATGCACTTTATGAGTCTGGTTGGCGCGCGAACTTCTTATCCGGCCTGATGATGCCGGTTACAAGCTTTATCGGCAATCTCGCTTATGTGGTTATCTGTATTCTGGGCGGCTACCTTGCAGTGGTTAAAGGGACGATCACGGTCGGCGGTATTCAGTCGTTTATCACGTATGTGCGCCAGTTTACGCAGCCGATTACGCAGATTGCGAACATTTCCAACGTGCTTCAGCAGACGGCGGCAGCTTCAGAACGCGTGTTTGAGTTTCTCGATGAAGCGGAAGAAGCGCCGGATCGCGAAGACGCATTATCCATCAACCGCAGTGGTGAGGCGGATACGAAGACGATGGTCGCCATTGATGGCGATGTGGCGTTTGACCATGTAAGTTTTGGATATATACCCGAAACGACAATTGTGAAAGACTTCAGCGTCGGTATCAAGCAGGGGCAGAAGGTCGCCATCGTCGGTCCGACAGGTGCGGGTAAGACGACAATAGTAAAGCTGTTGATGCGATTTTATGATGTCAATAGCGGTGCAATTCGGGTAGACGGACACGATATCCGAGATTTTAAACGCGACGAACTGCGCAGTCTGTTCGGGATGGTATTGCAGGATACGTGGCTGTTTAACGG
>CALGIV010000069.1 GCA_937914785.1 uncultured Eubacteriaceae bacterium
AACAGCAATCAGGATTATAACTTTAACCGCTTTGCCATTGTAGAACAGATGCAGTTTAACGTGACAGATAATATCGCAAGAGCGGATATTATCCTTGCAAACGGCGCGTTGACTACCGCGCGTTCAGATGCAAACGCGGTAAAGGCAGCCGTAGAGGGCGGCACGCCGTTTATCAGTGCGGCGTCTAATGCTTTCTTACGTTCGCTGCTGGGCAACAGTAATTTAAATTATACCTCCCACGGCAGCACGACAGATGCGCTGACGACGGTAGAGTATATCGAAAAGAGTTACGTGACCGAATGGAACTATTTAAATGGGGACGATATCGTATATGGTCATGGCGGGAACGTCTTTACCATCATTCCGGATGGCGCGAAAGTTTTGATTAAAACGACGACGGAAGACCCGATGGAAGGCTTTATTCGACAGGACCGTCTGGAGGTGTTCAAAGACGGCGTCATCGCGTTTGAATATTTTGAAGACGGGATGGATATTACGGCGTTTGTCAATACCCTGACGCGCAAAGCGCATCAGCAGGATGAATATCGCTTTATTACAAATGCAGTTTACAGCAAAGTAGCAGTTGAAGATTTTGTAATACAGGTTGAAAATGGCGATATTGAATTCCCAACAATCGATTCTGTTACTTTTGATCCTGAAGCAAAATTGGCAAATGTTATGCTTCCGAACAACCTGGGTAATGGTAAATTCAAGTGGGTTGACGATACGGAAGTACCGATAGTCAAAAAAAGCAATTATGCCGTTATGTTTGTACCCAATGATGCCGGGGAAGTGGATTACAGCGATCTGGACGGCTGGAGTGCGGAACTTGGCGCCGTTGTGCGCAACGTAGCTGTAACGGTTCTGCCGAAAGAGTTGACGACAGAAAATACCACTGTTCAGATAGAGTCACAGACGTATACCGGCAGTCCGATCGAGCCGGCGGTGACGGTTGTCTATAATGGCCGTACATTGACGAAAGACGATTATACGGTAAAATACAGCAACAATACGGATGTCGGCAGTAAGGCGGTTGCTTCGGTCGTATTGAAAGGAAACTACACAGGAGATATTCTCGCAAACTTTACAATCACTAAAGCATTGGCGGACATTGTCGATTTTCCGGAGGCGATGCAGACCACGTATGCCCCTGAGCAAACACTGGCTGATTTGGGCGCGTTTACGGGTGGGAGTACAAACGGAACATTCACCTGGGCAGATGCGACGGTCGTCCTGACGGTAAGCGTCAGTGAGTATGCAGTCTCCTTTAAGCCGGCGGATGTGGACTTGGCGGATTACAGTGAATTTGACGGCTGGGATGCCGATACGCAAACATTGATCGGAAAGGTGAGAGTCGATGTGGCACCGAAGGCCTTGAGCAAGGCAGACGTTGAAATGACCGTTGCGGACCAGCAGTATACCGGCAGTGCATTGAAGCCGGAAGTGTCATTGACTTATAATGGACATGCATTGACATCTGAAGATTTTAGTGTCGATTACGATAAAAATGTCGATGTTGGAAACGCCTCGCTGTCGATTGCGTTTAAGGGCAACTACAGCGGCAGCTTTGCTTCGTCGTTTAGCATTTTGCCTGCTGTGGTGACGAAAGAAGAGGCTGAAATTACAATTGACGATCAAAAATATACGGGCAAAGCAGTCGAGCCGGATGTAACGGTCGTATTCGGGGGCTTGACGCTGGAAGAAGGCAAAGACTTTACCGTAAAATTTACAGATAATGTAAAAATAGGTGAAGCGAAAGCAGAATTTACATTTAAAGGAAATTATGCGGGCGCATTTGCCGTAACCTTTAATATCACGAGCGAAGGCGCGCAGCAGGTCGACAAAAACCGCCTGTCCGGCGACAATCGTTTTGAGACGGCAGTTGCGATCAGTCAGGCATCGTTTAAGACGGCACAAAGCGTCGTTCTGGTCGATGGATACAACTTCCCGGATGCGCTTGCGGCCGGCCCGCTGGCCTACGCGCTTAAGGCGCCTGTGTTGATGGTTGATACGCATACACAAACGCTTGACGAGGGGACGAAGAACGAAATCAAGCGCCTGGGGGCGACGGAGATCTATATTCTGGGCGGCAGCGCTGTGATCAGCGACAAACTGGAATTAAGTCTTGTTGGCGAAGGGTATTCTGTTGCGCGCATTGCAGGCGATAATCGTTACGGCACGGCGGCGTTGATTGCAGAGACGCTTGCGGAGCTTAAGGGAATTGAGACGCACGAGACGGTTATTCTGGCATTCGGCGGTAATTATCCCGATGCTTTGGGCGTCGGACCGGGCGCGTCGTTAAACGGTTATCCGATCGTCTTCACTGCTGCCGATACGATTCCGCCGGAATCGCAAAAGATTTTAGCCAATGCGGAACATATCATTATTGTCGGCGGCACAAGCGTTGTCGGAGAAACGGTTGAAGAGTTGTTGGTTGCCGAGACGATCGAACGCTTAAGCGGCGATAACCGGTATGAAACGGGTATTGAAATTCAGCAGTATTTCTTTGAGGCTGCGGAGACGGCCTTTGCGGCGACCGGCAATAACTTTGCCGATGCACTGACAGGCGGTGTGGTTGCGGCCAGAGCCGAGGCGCCGATTATCTTAGTCGATGGCAAGGGCAGTACGGTTCCGGATTTTGTTACGGCATACATTAAATCCAGCGGCGCGACACGTATTGTGATCTACGGCGGCTCAAGCGCTGTAAGCGGTACGGTTCAGAGATTGTTGAACGCAGCGCTGTAGGCAGGTTGGCCTTTTATAAAAACACCCTCTGAAAAGAGGGTGTTTTTGCCTGATGTTAAAATTTTGTACATCCTGATGAATAAGTCATAAATGTGGAAAATATTAATATTATATAACAAAGATACATTGGGGGGATATTATGAACGTTTATCAGGACATCGCACAAAGGACATCCGGCGACATATACATTGGTGTTGTTGGCCCTGTACGAACAGGGAAGTCGACTTTCATCAAGAAGTTTATGGAAGCGCTCGTGCTGCCGAATATTGAAAACCCGATCAAACGCGAACGCGCGCTGGACGAATTGCCGCAAAGCGCATCCGGACGCACGATTATGACGGCGGAGCCCAAGTTTATTCCGGCCGAAGCCGTAGAGGTGGAGATTGCGGAAGGCGCGCACATGTCGGTTCGAATGATCGACTGTGTCGGTTACGTCGTGCGCGGCGCATCGGGATATGAAGAAGACGGTGAGCCGCGTATGGTGAATACGCCGTGGAGCGATAATTCGATGCCGTTTGAGAAAGCGGCGGAGATGGGGACGAAAAAAGTCATCACGGAACACAGCACGGTGGGGATTCTCGTGACGACCGACGGCAGCATTACCGGCATCGACCGCGAGGAATATGAAGAAGCCGAAGCGCGCGTAGCCTATGAACTTAAAGAGATGGGCAAACCGTTTGTCATTTTATTAAATACGGTTTATCCGTATACGCAGGAAGCCAATGACCTGGCAGAAAGTATGCAGGAAAAGTATGGCGTGTCGGTCGTCGTAGCAGACGTGATGAATATGCCGTATGACAAACTGGATGAAATTTTTGCTGCGTTGCTCGATGAGTTCTCGGTCGCAGATATCGTCTACCGTATGCCGGTCTGGTTTAAGGCGATGAGTAAGACGCCGGAAGCACTGGCCGTCTACTGCGACGCATTCAGACAGATCAGTGATGCAAACGATAAGCTCGGCAGTATTCGCGCAAAGATTGAAGAAGCTGCAACGGAAGAGTTGCAGTTCGATATTGCAGATATTGAGGCCGGAACAGGAACGATTTACGTCGATGTGAATCCGGATAAGCGTGTTTTTTACGATATGCTCAGCGATATTTCCGGAGAAGACATTGCGGATGATTACCGCATCGTCGAGTATCTTGCATTGATGGCAGAGATTAGAAAAGAGTATGACGACATCAAGGATGCGCTTATCAGCGCCAAGACGACAGGTTACGGCGTTGTGATGCCCAATCGTGACGATATTACGACGAAAGCACCGCAGCGCGTGTATAAATCCGGGCGTTACGGGATGAACGTCATTGCGCATGCGGAGACGATGCACATTATTTGCGCCGACGTCTATGCGAAAGTGTCACCCGTCATTGGGGCGGATGAGAGCAGCGTGACGGTGATTGAGAATATGTTGGCAGATTACGAGAGCGATAACACGGCGCTGTGGAATATGGAGATATTCGGCCGCACGCTGGGCGATATGATTGAAGACAATATCGCTTCGCGCGTAATGGCCTTGCAGCCGAAAACCAAGAAGCGCCTGCAAAATGCCGTGACGAAAGCGTCGAACGGTGAGAGCGGCGTCATTGTCATCGTGTTGTAATGGCTCAATCCCCAATGTGTTCCTGAAAGCCAAATGCACAATTTGTGTATTTGGCTGATTTTAGTTCAGGGTTTTTGTTCAAAACGGAATCTGATCTTGCACTTTTTACCGCTGCACGGTATAATATACGAAATGACTTTGAGCAGGAGGGCCAGATGGCAAAGCAACAGACAGGACGCACGATTGAATGGACGACCCATCTCGACAACAGGAAGTATCGGATTAAGGCCATCATCAGCTCTTTTGGCGGACGGCATAAAATATATGTAAATGACGAATTGGTGCCGTTTACGGGCAACGCATTTATCTCCTGGCTGGCGGGTTTTGACCAGCGCTTGCCGATTGAAGGGCATGACGTGTATATATTCGGCAGAGGCAGTAAAGTTGAACTTGCCGTAGACGGTAAAGTGCGCGGCGATAAAAAAGCGAAGTTTCAG
This sequence comes from uncultured Eubacteriaceae bacterium, assembly GCA_937914785.1. Classification (GTDB taxonomy): domain Bacteria; phylum Bacillota; class Clostridia; order Eubacteriales; family UBA1433; genus CALGIV01. Next base: position 4,783 of record CALGIV010000069.1, read on the forward strand.
CCAATGCCGCCGACACCGAAATGGTTGTGGATTTTCAATCTTCTGCTGGTTTTTCTTGTTCCGTTAGGGCAGTTTCGTTTAATCCCCTTTATTCTGGCTTTTGGCGGCATTTTATTGTGTACCCAGTATGCGCATAAACCAAAGCCCGAAAATGAACGTCTGGTTACTACGCTGATGGTCTTTATCCTGGTCGTTGCGCTCTTTTTCGTCGCGGGTATGTTTACGAGTACGATAGATTTGTGGTTCCTGCCGGCGCCGGCACAGGGATAAAGGTGACAGAATGAAAGCTGCGATTTTTGATATGGATGGTACGCTGCTCGATTCGATGACATTCTGGTATTCGCTCAGGCAGCGCGTCGTCGACCATTTGGATCTTACGCTGCCACCCGGAGAAGGGGTGGATGCCAAGACGCTTTCGGAAATGATGGACTATATCTCGATGTTGAGCGATGGCAATATCACGCCGGAAGAAGTTCATCAGGTACACCATGAGATTATTGAGGGTTATTATACATCTGAGGCGCAGGCGAAGCCGGGCGTCGTAGCATATTTGGATTTACTGGAAAAAAACGGGGTGCGCTGTTGCGTGGCGACCGAGACCGATACACCGCTGGCTCATCTCGCTTTAAGGCAGGCCGGAATCGATGAATACTTCGGTTTTGTCATCAGTGCGAAGGATGTGGGCACAAACAAGCATGAACCGACAATTTTTTACAAGGCAGCAGAGATGCTCGACAGCAGCATCAGCGACGTCATCGTGTTTGAAGATTCTTATTATGCTGCCAAAACAGCGACTGAGGCGGGGTTTAAAGTCTACAGCGTGTGGGATGAGAATCAGATGTGGCGTCCCGGCGATATTACGGAAGTCTCAGAGCTTCATTATCCGACATTTGAAGACTATGTAAAATACCGTATTGTGCAATAATAAACATCCCCAATGGCGGGGTGTTTTTTTATAGCCTGTATGCGCAACGCAATCTTAAAATTTTGCCGAGTGATAAAAATATTAAAATGATTCTTTATCAAAAAGATTTATAAAACTGCAATTAATAGAACAATAGAACGTTTACAAGAATGTTTTTTAGAAAAAGAGCATTTTTTTTTAAAAAAGTGTTTACAAATGATTTTTCGTGTGATATAGTAAAAAAAATTTTCGAAAGGGAAATGAACAAAATGTTGAATATGTTTGTCAGCGTCATTCTTATTAGCGTCATTATTAACATTATTGTCCTCGTGGTCAACAATAATGTCGCTTTTGGTTACGCTGCAAACAGATTAAAAATTTAGCTTACATAGCCCTCTGGAAGCAAAAAAGTAAATTTGAAATCAGGCCCTTGCAGTTGAACCGAAACTGCAGGGGTTTTTTATTCGGCTTTTGTCAGTTTGACAGGAGGAATTGACGGGATGAAAATGAAAGGGACAGAAATCGTTATTCACACATTAATCAGTCACGGCGTAGATGCGTTATTTGGCTACCCTGGCGGCACGGTTATCGACTTCTATGAAGCGCTGTATCACCATACGGATGAGATTACACACTATATCACGTGCCATGAGCAGCACGCCTGTCACGCGGCAGACGGCTATGCCAGGGCGAGCGGTAAGGTCGGCGTCGTGCTGGCTACCTCGGGGCCGGGTGCAACCAATCTCGTGACCGGCCTTGCTACGGCGTATCTCGATTCGACGCCGATGGTCGCCATTACAGGCAATGTGCCGAACAGCCTGATCGGACGCGACAGCTTTCAGGAAGTCGACATTGCCGGCGTGACGATGCCGATTACGAAGCACAATTATATCGTCAAGCGTATCGAGGAGCTGGAAGACACACTCTGTGAAGCGTTTATGATCGCGCGCAGCGGACGGCCCGGCCCGGTACTCGTCGATATTCCAAAAGATGTCCAATTGGCACAGGCATCTTTCAAAGGCGGAAAGTCCTGGCCGATAAAAGCGGCACAGGAGCCCGATGCGCATACCATTGAAAAGGCAGCCGAGATTATCGGCAGGGGTGAAAAGCCTTATATCTATGTCGGCGGTGGGGCGAACGCCTCAGGCGCTTATGCGCAGATTAAGGCCTTTGCCGAAAGAATCGATGCGCCTGTCGGCAGCAGTATGATGGGACTGACGGCATATGATCAGACGGATGCACGTGCATTGGGTATGACCGGCATGCACGGCAAATATGCTTCTTCCAAGGCGCGTGCAGCTTCCGACTTAATCGTCGGCATCGGCGTTCGATTCTCCGACCGGGCGACCGGGAATATGGCTAAATATCAGGAGAATACTGAAATCATTCACATCGATATCGACGCGGCAGAGCTGGGTAAAAACGTTCAGCATTATACCGGAGTCGTCGGTGATGTTAAAGGGGTATTAACCGCGCTGACAGCGGTAGTGCCGCAGTTGAGAAACGATGCCTGGCGAAAAGAAGTGGCAGGTTATAAAGTGCAGGCGGAAGAAATGGAAGCCCGGTGGCGCGCCGAGCGGACGGCAATGACGTACAAGGATGTTATTCATCAGATTGCAAGTCTG
>CALGIV010000070.1 GCA_937914785.1 uncultured Eubacteriaceae bacterium
ATTGCCCACCATCATCCCGTTGATGTCTAAGTCGTAATCGACATAAATCCTCTTTGGTAGTTGCTTATCATATTCGACGACGACATCATTCGTTACAACCCCCATACTCAACTCCCCATAGTTCGTCTCGTATTGATTATAAATTTTGCCGCCCTTTTGAAAGTCCATCGCATAATTCACCGTACCCATACGGATCAGAGACACCTGCTGATCGTCAATGCGCAACGTCGTTGTCGTCCCTTCCATCCCCGAGACTTTCGATTCTTCATAGGTCAGATAAATACAGTTGTCCACATTTTCAATATCTCCTTCGGTAAAAAATTCGATGATGTCGCTCTCTGCAGACCCTTGCGTCAAATTTACATTACCGAGGATGCGGATGAAAACCCGCTGTTTATTATTGTCTTGTTTTTCTAATTTCATATCGTTCAAATCCCAACTCAATGAGCCTGTCGATCAATGCGGCATAAGTCAGTCCGTCGTGCTGCATCATCTTTGGATACATACTGATTTGCGTAAAGCCGGGCATTGTATTAATCTCATTGATATATATTTTACCACTGTTTTTCTCTAAAAAGAAGTCTACGCGCGAAAGCCCGCTTCCATCGATCGCCTTAAATGCCCTTACGGCATAATCCTTTACTTTCTCCGCCGTCTTACTGTCAAGCTCTGCCGGAATAATAACCCTGCTCTTATCGCCGTCGTTATACTTCGAATCGTAATCATAAAACTCGCGCGAGGGGATAACTTCACCCGGCGTACTGCCCACAGCATCAAAGTTTCCGCAAACGGCACATTCAATTTCACGTCCATCCACCATTTTTTCAATGAGCAGCTTGATGTCGTGCTTAAATGCTTTTTCGACGGCAGGAATAAAATCAGCGCGGTCTTTTATTTTTGAAATGCCGACGCTGGAGCCCATATTGACCGGCTTGATAAACATCGGGTAGCCGAGTTCTGCCTCCGCACTTTTAATAATCGCCTCTTGATCCTGCTGCCATTCGTTGATGTAAAAAGCAATATAATCGACGATCGGAATACCGGCTTGCCGGAACAGCTCCTTCGCCGCAGTCTTTTCCATACCGACAGCGGAAGCAAAAACACCGCAACCAACATAAGGTTTGCCCGCTATTTCAAAAAAACCCTGAATCGTCCCGTCTTCGCCATTCGGCCCGTGCAACACGGGAAAGTAAATATCGATCTCGGCCGCTATGCCGCTTTGATCAAACACATGAAAGCCTTCTTCAATATTTTCTTTATCTTCCTGCCAGGTGTTCTGCCGGATGTTTTCAATCTGGCCGCAATAGCGCTTCCACTGCCCTTCTTTCGTAATCCCGAGCTTAACAATATCGTAGCGCGAAGTGTCCATTGCCTCCATCACATTTGCCGCGGAATTTAACGATACTTCATGTTCTCCGCTTTTTCCGCCAAATATCACACCAACCGTAATTTTGCTCATTTGTTACCTCACATCACTTTTTCTGCGGTAAAAAAACTCCGTCTCTGCCTTTACAGCGAAAAGATGCGGAGTCTTTGCCCTTAAAACCGCGCGGTTGCATTTGCTTCCTCAAGCGCCTGATTGATCAGATCCTGTTTTAACTGCC
>CALGIV010000071.1 GCA_937914785.1 uncultured Eubacteriaceae bacterium
ACCGCGCACTGCCGGCCGGCGCTTCCGCCATACCTTTATACCCCGGCAGCGATATCTGCTTTGAAGAGCTGACTAAGGATGAAATCCGCTTTATCCAGGCTGAAATAAACAAGACGCTTTTGTTGGCCAAAAAAGCGGGCGCCGATGCTGTTGAAATCCACGCATACGGCGGCTATCTGACCGACCGCTTTATGACCAAACGTTGGAATATCCGCACAGACGAATATGGCGGCAGCCTTGAAAACCGCATGCGTTTCCTGATGGAAATTATTGAAAATACGCAACAATCGCTCGGTAAAGACTTCCCCTTAATTATCAAGTATACACCTTCTCATTTTCTTCCGGTTGAAGAAGGCTACCGCGACTTTGACGAAGGGCTTGAAATCACCAAACTTCTTGAACAATCCGGCGTACACGCACTGCACATCGATGCGGGATGCCACGACAACTGGTATATGGCGATGCCGCCCATCTACCAACAATCGATGTCGCCCCAGATGCTTTCCTGTATGCGCGTGCGTGAGGTAACCTCGCTTCCGTTAATCTCTTCCGGCCGTCTCGGCGATGTTGGCAAAGCCGAAGCCGCACTTCAAAATGACTGGCTTGATATCGCCGCAATCGGCCGCGGACTGCTTGCCGATGCAGATTTGCCAAATAAGGTAGCTGCCCACCGCACAGATGAAATCCGCCCCTGTATCAGCTGTAACGAAGGCTGTATCAAGAGCGTCTCCGAAGGCCGTCAAATAGACTGCGCCGTCAACCCGCTAACCGGCTATGAGACAACAAAACAGCTTTCAACTACTACTCCCAAGCGCATTCTCGTCATTGGCGCAGGCCCCGGCGGCTGCCAGGCCGCCATCAGCGCGAAGACCGCCGGGCACGACGTCGAAATCTGGGAAGCCTGCGAACGTCTGGGCGGCAACTTCTACAACGCCTGTATGCCGCCTTTTAAACGTGACGGCGCGCGTCTGCTGGAATATTACGCGACGATAATCGACCGCCTGGGCATCCGCATCGAATATATGAAGAACGCCACAGAAGCAGACGTACTTGCTTACAACGCCGACAAAGTGATTTATGCGGCCGGCGGCACGCCGGTCAGGCCGAAATCGATCGACGGCATCGATAACCCTAAAGTCAAATCAGCCACCGATGTCTTAAAAAACCACGCCCTCATCGGCCAGAATGTCGTTATTATCGGTGCGGGACTTGTCGGCTGTGAAACGGCGGTCACCCTGGCACAACAAGGCAAAACCATCACATTAATCGAGATGGCCGACAAGCTTTTGCCGGAACCTGTCTTCGTTCAAAACCTTATGATGCTAAGTCAGTTGTTAGCCCATCCAAATATTCAGGCTCGCACAAATACAAAACTAACTTCTGTTACAAACGACGCCGTCATTGTTGCTGACAACGATGGCGAACAAACGATCGATTGCGACTGCGTTATCCTCGCGATGGGCTTCCGCGCAAACGACGCGCTATATCAGGCCTTGTCCGACAAGGTCGACATCGTCCAAATCGGCGACAGCATCAGTGCCAGAAAAGTGCTCGATGCCGTTAAAGAAGCACACGAAGCTATTTTACAGATATCATAGTCGACTTATTGAAACATCGAATAAAACGGCAGTCAAATGGCTGTCGTTTTGTTTTGACAAATATATTGAAAATTAAGCCGAAGTTTGATATAGTATTTTTTTAGCGAGTCCGTTTAAAATATGTTGAAAAAGAGAGCGCAATAAAAATGATGAATTTTATAAACAAGATCATCGGCACCCCGCTGGGATATCTGATGTGGCTATGCCTGTTATTGTTTAAAAACTATGGACTGGCAATTATATTCTTTACATTGCTGACGAAAATCATCTTATTTCCCCTCAGTATATGGGTGCAAAAAAATTCGATCAAGATGATCAAATTGCAACCCGAAGTAAACCGCATCACGGCCAAATACGTCGGCAATCAAGACAAAGCCGCCGAAGAACAACTCGCGCTGTACAAGCGCGAAGGCTATAGCCCCTTAGCAGGAATCATTCCGATGCTCATTCAAATTCCACTCATTTTAGGGCTGATTTCGGTTATTTACAACCCACTGCAACATTTACTGCACTTGGACAGCAACGTTATCACCGCCTTTGTTGCGAAGGCCGCTGAACTCTCCC
>CALGIV010000072.1 GCA_937914785.1 uncultured Eubacteriaceae bacterium
CCCGTGTTCTGCATAAATTTCAGAATTGAGAACGCGCCCCAGAGCATTGCGCCGGTTTTTAAACCTTCGATGACGCCTTTTTGCCAGACGAAGATTTTAAGAACATCGCCCCAGGCAGCGTTGAAGTAATAAACGCCGAACAGCGCTGTAACGATCATAACGATCGGTGCGACGATGATCGCAGGTTTGTTCAAAATGCCGAGACCCAGGACAACTAAAAGAATAGGTAGTGCGGAAATAAAAATATCCATATAAGTCCGTTTTCTCCTTTTAATTAATGAAAGAATAAGTACAAATTACATTTACATCACGCGCAGGATGGTAAGAAACGCAGTCAGCGTTTTCCTGCGTAAAGGCAGCTCAACACATAGATGTGTTGCTTAATAAAAAAAAACAAAATATGTTGTTTTGACCGAAAACAATAAAAAAACAAATGCAAGTTCCATACTTTCGGCATTTGTTCATTTCCGGTTTTATTGCGCTAAATCCCCCCTTCATTGTTGTCTATAAATAAAACCGATAGGTTTTATAAACTGGTAGTGATAATAAATCTAACAGTAATTGTAAAGGTAGGCATATGATAAAATACCTGCCTTAAACCTGTCTTAACCAGATTTTCAGAAGGGGTTTAATAGATTAATAAATAGATTAAGGTAACGATAGAAATAATGACTTCCGGCGTCATCGAATTGATGAAATGCATAAAAATATTCGAGTTTGTCGGCGCACACAGAAAATAGATCATGTTGATAGCCGGGCTGAAGTCGTCTGTAAATGAAGGCAGCTCGTCATGACCGGACATCGCTTTGAAAATGTTTTCTTCATCTTGAATAGCATGGTAATTTTTTCTTAAAATACTGTTGACACTTAAAATGATTTCATTGATCAACGCATCAGGACTATAACGCTTGGCGCGTTCAATATAGAGCAGGGACGCGGTCGTCTCCAGCGCGGTTAAGTGAATGTGATCGTTTTGATAACGGCATTTTTGCGCGACGCGTTCGACGCCTTTTAAGATATTGCTTTGAATTTCCGTATTGTAAATGTTTAACAGTCGTCCGATTTTTTCGTCCAGTTCCGGTGTGATGGGCCTGCAGAAATGTTCTTCAAACCATTGATACAGCGTGTTTGAAGCATTTAAGTCGATATAATATTTTTGTCCTTTTAAAATATCGAGGGTTTTCAGCGTATCGAGCAGTCCGATATGAATGTTGCGTTTCATACTTTCGAAAGTATGCGTATAAGAGAGTCCGAGATATTCGGAATTTTCGACAATCAAAAATTCGCTTTGTGGGTACAACTTTAAAAGTGTGTCAACATTCAACAAATTGGCCGTGATAACTTTTGTGGAGATGTTTGGTGGACAGACGATTTTAAAACTGGCATCATCTAAGATATTGACCCCCTGTTCGTCTGTGCTGATGTAAAAAAACAAATACGACAACATACTGAACTTGATCGCATCTATCAACTGTCCGCGCGGGATATCGTCGATAGAAAGCACGATCGCAGTGAAATCGGAAAATGAAATTGTCGGGATAAAGGCTTTAATTGCCGAGGCACGCACTTGGTTTTCGTCGATGTGCGCCTCAAGCAGACTGTCGAGTTGCGTTAAAACGGGCTCGTTATCTTTTGAGATGCGTTTGATCAGTTTTAAAATTTCTTTGTTTCCCGGAGTTGCGAGATTGTCGGAATATTTTCGCCGGAGGTCGTAAAAATCGGAGAAGATCTTACTGTCGATGGCGCGGGACCAAAAGCGCACGGCCATTTCGAAACTGCCTTGTGCGACGAGAGCAACGTTGATAGCGCCAAACGCCGCGCCGGCGATGGCTTCAGGTTGGATATTTGAATCCAGACATGCTTTCCAGATGCCGAGTTCAAACAGGCTTTTCTCGTCGTCACTTCCAAATACCATGCAGTATTTTGCCATTTTATACCTCCATAGCGTCCATTATATCAAATAAAAGGAAAAAAAACATTTACTTTATGTAAAAAAATATTATTATTGTAATCAGGAACGGTGCAGGAGAAAGTAAAATGAATAAAAAAATTATCTTCATTGTGCAAACCGCTGTGATTGCAGCAATCTATTTTGTTCTGACATTTTTTTTGACGCCGATCAGTTTCGGACCGGTTCAAGTGCGGATTTCGGAAGCGATGAGCGTGCTTGTCTTCTTTACGCCTGCCGCAGTTCCGGGCCTTGCAATCGGGTGTTTGATCAGCAATCTGGCAAGCCCTTATGGGATGCTGGACATCGTTTTCGGAACGCTGGCAACGCTGCTTTCCGCAATTTGTGCACGCCGAATTCGTCACAAGTGGTTGATCGGTATCCCGTATGTCGTCTTTAATGCCGTCATCGTCGGCTACGTTTTACATTTGATGGTTGCTGGTCTTGGATGGCTCTACGCTGCTTTGGGCGTAGGGTTGGGAGAATTGCTTTCGGTCTATGTGCTCGGGATCCCTTTGCTGAACCTGATCGATAAAAATGAGCCCATCAAGAGAATGCTTCAATAAAAAACCTCCCTTCGGGAGGTCTTTCAGCCAATAATTTTTACTTCTTCCTCCAATACAATCCCAAATTGTTTGAAAACTTCTTCACGGACCATTTCAATCGTGTTTAAGATATCCAAAGCGGTGGCGTTGTTATAGTTGATAATGAATCCGGCGTGCTTTTCGCTGACTTTCGCGCCGCCGAACCCCTTGCCTTTTAAGTTGCTGTCATCAATCAGCTTTGCGGCGTAGTTTCCGACGGGCCGCTTAAACGTGCTGCCCGCGCTGGGAAACTCCAGCGGCTGATTGGTGCGCCGCTTTGTGTTCAGCAGCGTCATATACTCAATGATTTCCGTCTTATCGCCGGGCGTCGGGCCGAATCGTGCGCTGAGCACAATGTTGCCGCTGTCTTTGACGAGGCTTGAGCGGTAGGACAGTTGAAGTTGCTGCGTCGTAAGTGTCGTAATCGTGCCGTCGGTGCTCAAAACATCGGCAGACAGCAAGACGTTTTTCATCTCGCCGTTATAAGCGCCGGCGTTCATCGAAACGCCGCCGCCGACACTGCCGGGAATGCCGTTTAAAAATTCCATTCCGCCAAGGGCATTTTCTGCCGCAGCATAGCTGACGGAAGACAGCAGCGCGCCGGCTTGCGCCGTAATAATATTTTCTTCAATAGAAAAACAATTCATATTTTCGGCAATTCGGATCAAAACACCCTTGTAACCGCTGTCTTTGACGAGGGTATTTGTGCCGTTGCCGATAATGGTGTAGGCGATTTTGTTAAACGTTAATTCCTCTAAAGCAGCTTTCAATTGGTCGATGGAACGGGGAAGAAAGAGCACGTCGGCTTTGCCGCCGGCTTTAAAAGAGGTATAAAGGCGCATATCCGCATCAAAGATGATGTGCGGATCTTCAAAGTGATTCTTTAGCTGTCGAATAAAATTTGTGTACATGTCGCTCCCCTTTAAAATTATACCCGCGCATAATGATATACAAAAATCAATTTTTTTGCAAGGTATATTTCATCATTTCGTCATAATTGACTTGTTTTCCAGCATTATCCAGCGGCAGGAGAACGCACGTTTCTTTGTGCTTTAGCGGCTCCAAATAAGGATAATCTTCATAAAGGACGTCTGTTACCGGCAAGTGCATCAGATTTTGCAGTTCAGTCTGAGACTGCGTATTGAGCATATGTTCAATAAGTGAAATGGTCGCCGCCTGTTTGGCCATATCCTCTGACTGGAAAGCGGCGTAGAAGTAGATGTTGCTGATATAAGTCGTCTCGTACGGCAGCGGATAGACGCTGAAAGTGCTCGTCGCGCTGCCTTTATTGTGCATATTCTGCAGTGTGCGCAACTGGCCGGTTTGAATGAGGCAGACGGCTGTGCGGTCGTCTGCGAACATACTGATGACGGTATCTTCGCCTGCTGTAAACAGCGTACTTCGCAGATGTGTCAGCTCGGCGATGGCCTGAAGGTGTCCGTTTTCATAAAACGGTTGCCAGGTATTGGAGGAGGGGGCAATAAAGGCGTCGAATACATAAATATCGTCGGAGGCGACCTCGTCCAGCTCGCGCAGCATCGCAAGGAAGGTCTCGGCCGTCCAGGTATCCGGGATATCGATGCTGTGTTGACGTAAAATGTCGTTATTAATGAGAATCGTCGGGACTTCGTAGGAGACGGGCACGGCCGGATAAGCGCCGCTTTCTACGAGGGAGGTGAAGTAGGGCGTCATATCGGCCGTAAGCGGCAGGTAGTCTGTGGCATCGCACAGATACATTTTATCAATTGGTTCCGAGAAAATATAGTAAGGCAGGATGTCGGGGTGTGCTTCGCTTTCGCTTAACCGCAAGGCGATTTCGTCACTGTCTGAATATTTCAATTGTTTTAATTCGACGCGAATGCGCGGGTTTGATTTTTCAAATCCGTCGATCAGATTATTGATATAGCCGTAGCGTGAGCCGGCAACAGTCCGCCTGACCGTATCCCCGATCGTAAGGACGCCCTGATAGGCAAGCTCTTCCGATGGCGGTTGATTTGTCGTATAAAAATGGTCGAGCAGTTCGGGAAAACAGAGGATAAAACCGGTCAGGACGCATAATAACAAAAGCGTAAGCAGAAATTTTTTCATTTTTTCACCATAGGCACATTTATAATTATAAGTTACGTGCACGGTATAAAAATATGTGAAGGGCGGAGATTTTATGTTTGTGGATATTGTAAAGCGCATTGGATTTTGCTTATGCGCATACAATATAGCATGAAGAAAAAAGCAATTTTGGCGACACTGGGTTTTTTACTCGTCGCGTTTATTTTATTGCCGGCAGTCATCGTGCTGTGCTGCGGAACGCAGCGGCCAAAGGATGAACCAAACAACGTAAAACAGCAGATCATCAAGGTGCTGGATACGGCGGCAGATACTGTCGTCGAAATGGATTTTGAGGAATATATTATCTGTGTCGTTGCGGCTGAAATGCCCGTGGCCTTTGAGGCGGAGGCATTAAAAGCACAGGCAGTGGCGTCCAGAACATTTACTCACCGGCGCCTTGAGAGCGGAAGCGGACATGAAAAAGGGGATATCTGTACGGACTATACCCACTGTCAGGCGTTTATTTCAAAAGAAGAGCGTTATGAAAAGTGGCAGGAGTCCGGTGTGGATGAAGCCGAATGCGACGCGCGTATGGCAAAAATTGAAAGCGCGGTCAGTGCAACGCAGGGTGAAGTGATGCGTTATGACGGCGAGCTTGTCAGCGCGCTGTATCATTCCAGCAGCGGCGGAAAGACGGAAAACTCGGAAGACTATTTCGTTTCGGCATTGCCGTATCTGCGCAGCGTAGAGAGCGCGTATGAAGGGGATACGTATACGGATATTGAAAAGGCCATACCGATTGCCGAATTTACAGCCAAAATCAAAGAAAAACGTCCGGAAACAGAAATTAATATAAACCAGCTGGCCGAAGAAGTGGCAATTTTATCGTATACAACGGGCGGTAAAGTCGATGAAATTCAGATCGGCAATGTCGTTTTTGAAGGGCGGGAAGTGCGTGAATTGTTTGGCTTGCGTTCTTCCGGATTCGATGTCCGCGTCGAGACAGAAAATGTTGTATTTACAACCAAAGGAAACGGACATGGCGTCGGCATGAGCCAATATGGCGCAAACGGCTACGCACAGCAGGGATATGAGTATCGAGATATTTTAAAGCATTATTATACCGGCATCATTATTGAACAATATAAATAAATTTGAATTTCAGAATAAAATCTCTTTTAGCGGTAAAACTCTAAAAGAGGTGAGATGAAATGAATTTTAAGAACAAAAAAAGAGCATTGTATTCTATTACGTCGGTCGTGATGCTCGTTTTATTAATAGGTGTCGCCGGTTTTAAAATCGTGCAGGATCGCAACGAAGCGGAGAAACATATCCAGCAACAGCAGCAAAAGGT
>CALGIV010000073.1 GCA_937914785.1 uncultured Eubacteriaceae bacterium
GGAACCCCTTATCTTTAAACTTCGAAAGGCTTTTGAAAAAGGAAAAAGGCCTTAAAGGCCTTTTTATATTGATGGTGAAAAATATTACTCCGTCATTGATGAAATATAGATAATGCTTATTGAAGAATAATCCTCTTCTTTTCCCCCTGCTTTGATAACCATCCCATATCGATCCGTGCTCTCGTAACAGGAAATACTCCAAAGATATCCGCCCTGCAGCGCCGGCAATTGTACAAAAATATCTCGCAGGCCATCATCGAGCAAGTCGTTGTATTTTATCAACGGCTCTATCCTGACGATATCGGTTATTTCAGCGTTCGTTCGTCAAGTCCCCAGCGATGGCTGCTTCCGCTTTATCCCACCCCTCTTCGGTGTAGCGCTCCAGTATAATCGTCTTGGATACGGCGCTTAACTTATCATCATCGAAATAAAACAGATAGTAGTATCCATTTTTATCCGTATACCTTAAAAATTCTTCGCATAATATATCTTTCGTAAAATTATTGTTTTTTTCTAAAGCAACCTGTATTTCATCCTGATGCATCCCCCACTCTACCCCGCTTAAATTTTGCATTACCTGCCCACTTCCGCAGGCGCTGAAAATGCCGCATATCATTATGAAAAATAATATTATAACCACAACAGATTTTTTATTCATCACCATCACCGGGCTTTCTGGATTTCTAAACGTTTTCATAATAATTATAACATATAAACCTTTAACTGTTATCAAATTTACTGTCCAAAGCTTTTTTTCTCGTCCACACAATGCTATAATGACGTTTATGGACTACTTAAAACAACTCATGCACTACCGACCTCAAACTAAAGAAGAGCGGCTTTTAACGAAACAGTTGCTTGACAAAATCGATCGCTTGGGCGATAAGCTGCTCTATCGTGACAATACGGCAGCACACTTTACCGCTTCTTCTATCATTATTAATCAAGATTTTAATAAGATCCTTATGGTGCACCACAACATCTACGACTCTTACTCCTGGGCAGGCGGCCACGCAGATGGCGAGCGCGACCTGTTTTTCGTTGCTCTCAAAGAAGCTAAAGAGGAAACCGGCGTCAAAGAACTCTACCCGCTTTCCGGCGCGGTACTATCAATCGACGCACTTGACGTCTCTGCCCATATAAAAGATAGCGCCCCGGTTGACGACCACGTCCACTACAACTTCACTTTCGGCTTTTATGCGCCCGAAAAACAAGTGTTTACCATCAAAGAAGACGAAAACAGCGCCGTTACCTGGCTTGATATCGACAGGATGGATACCTGGTGTAATGAAAAAAAGATGATTCCAATTTATAAAAAGATTCTGAGACGCCTCCGCGAGCTTGACGAGGAGAAAAACGCCGCGTACGCGCTGTTGCCTGCCCTTTTCCTCCCCTGGTATGACGAGCATAAGCGCGACCTTCCCTGGCGGGCAGATACAAACCCTTATCATGTCTGGCTTTCTGAAATCATGTTGCAACAGACGCGCGTGGAAACGGTCATCCCCTACTATAAACGCTTCTTAAGTCAAGTGCCTTCCATTGCGGCACTCGCGGCGCTGGACGAAGAAAAGCTGCTGAAACTTTGGGAGGGGCTGGGCTATTACAGCCGCGCACGCAACCTGCAAAAGGCAGCGCAAATCATCGTCGAGCAACATAATGGCTGCTTCCCGCAGAGCTTTGAACAGATCAGACAGCTCCCCGGTATCGGAGACTATACGGCCGGCGCTATTGCTTCAATCTGTTTTAACCAACCGACGCCTGCGGTAGACGGCAATGTCTTGCGCGTTCTCTGCCGTATTGGCGAAAACTACGAATCGATCGACAACCCTGCGCTGAAAAAGAGGTTCGCCGCACAGCTGGCCGC
>CALGIV010000074.1 GCA_937914785.1 uncultured Eubacteriaceae bacterium
GCCTCATGACCCCCAGTCATGCGCGCTACCAAACTGCGCCACACCCCGATGTGAGTATATTATAGCGTTAAAGAATTATAGTGTCAACTTTTTATTCGCGGGAAAAGGTGTACAACAAACGCAAAATCGTTTAAAATAAATCGTATAAGAAAGAGGTGTTGATATGTCGAAAGTACCGACGCCGCACATCGCGGCAACAAAAGAGCAAATCGCCAGGGTCGTATTGATGCCGGGAGACCCGCTGCGGGCAAAGTGGATCGCGGAAACGTTTCTCGATGAAGCAGTCTGTTTTAATGAAATCCGAAATATGCTGGGCTATACCGGTAAGTATAAAGAAACTGAAGTCAGCGTCATGGGCAGCGGAATGGGCGTGCCGTCGATGGGCATCTATTCGTATGAATTGTTCAACTTTTATGACGTTGATGCGATTATTCGAATCGGTTCAGCCGGAGCGATTCACAGTGAGATCGCATTAGGCGATGTTATGCTGGCGATGGGAGCCTGTACAAATACGAACTTTGCCCAGAACTTCGATATGCCGGGCACAATGGCGCCGATCGCCGATTTTAAGCTGTTGTCTGTGGCCGCAGGAAAGGCAGAAGAGGCCGGTGTCCACACGCGCATAGGAAATGTATTGACCAGCGATGTGTTCTATAATGATGCGCCGAGTAAGAGTGATTTGTTGTGGGCGAAGATGAACGTGCTGGCGGTTGAAATGGAAGCGGCAGGGTTGTATTTAAACGCGGCGCGCACAGGGAAGCGTGCGTTGTGCATCGCCACAATCAGCGATCAGCTTGTACACGGCGAGTGCTTGAGTGTTGAGGAGCGTGAACGCAGTTTCAGCGATATGGTCAAAATAGGGCTCGAGACAGCCATTGAGTTTTAAAGGAACCGTGATGAAGTTGTTGATGCACACTTGTTGTGCGCCCTGTTCCGTCGCGTGTATAGATTTGCTTCATCAGGAGGGGATTGAACCGGTGTTGTTCTGGTACAATCCGAATATTCACCCGTTACTGGAGCACAGGCAGCGGAAAGAGGCCCTTGTAGAATATGCGGGCAGGCACGCATTGCAGCTAATCGACGAAGGGCAATACGGCCTGCGCGATTTTGTCAAAGCCGTCTGTCCGGATTTTGATACGCGCTGTGCGTATTGCTATACTGACCGTTTGGAGTATACGGTCCGTTACGCATCAGAGAACGGTTATGACGCCTTTACGACGACGCTGCTGATCAGTCCGTATCAGAACCATGACCTGATCGTAAAGACGGCAAGTCGCTTGGCGGAGCAATACAAACTTCTATTTTTATACCGCGATTTTCGCCCGGCTTTTCGTGAGAGCCAGCAGAAAGCACGACAAGAACAGCTATATATGCAAAAGTATTGCGGCTGTATCTTTAGTGAAGAGGAGCGGTATCGTTCGGTAAAATAATGGTGGGTGACTGTTCGTTTCCGCAGAACGAAACAAAAATGGAAGTATCAATACAAACAATATGGGTTGGCGCTGTTTTTATGGTGTCAATCCGTTTTATGTAATGGGATGTATTTGAAGCATAAGAAGGCACATTATATAATCATTCGGTTTTAATTCACTAAAAAGTAAAAAATTGTCGATTATTACACATTGTTTTTAGAATAGAGGAATTTTGTTGACAATTTTATCCTTTAATAAAGCCTTAATAGCGTTCAGTTTCTTAAGTGATTATAACGTTCCATACAATACTGGTATATCGTTGTTTTTTCAACGATTTAAGGCTTGATGAGGCAGGAAAATTTGCATCTCAAAAACACACGATAAGTGTTAAATAAAATACATTCAGCATTTTTGGTTTTATACTTGACTGATTTAGTCTATTATAGTAGAATAAAAACAGAAGAGTTTGAGGAGGTGGCAGTAATATTTATTACGAGAGAGTGTGACTATGCAGTGCGTGTTATTCGAGCATTGGCTGACGGGTCCCGTAAATCCGTCAAGGAAATTTGCGATGAGGAAAATATTCCGCAGCCGTTTGCTTACAAAATACTGAAAAGATTAGAGCAGGGCGGGGTCATTAAAATTTACCGCGGTCAAAAGGGCGGATATGAATTAAACGAAAGCCTGGATCGTCTGACACTTTACGACATTGTTTTTACGATGGATGTAGAGTTGTTTATAAATGAGTGCGTTCGAGGAGATTTTGAATGTAGTCAGAATACACCCGGGGCACCTTGTAAAGTGCATGGTGAATTCAACCGGTTGCAGACGTTGCTTGTCGACGCGCTGCAGGAGAAGACGTTAGCACAAATATTCGTTGAAGCATAAAAAATCAACGGAATGATTATGAAGGAGAGAGACGAATGAACGAAAGATTTTCATGTACGACGTGTGCCAATGCCGATAGTGCATTGGGATGCTTTATCAGTGAACTGCCGATGGAAACCTCACACCATCGCGTTGAAGGGCAGGCTACCAAATGTGGATTTGGCCTGCAGGGCGTTTGTTGCCGGCTGTGTTCTAACGGCCCGTGCCGCATTACGCCTAAAGCGCCGAAGGGAATCTGTGGCGCGGATGCCGACACGATTGTCGCGCGCAACTTCCTGCGTGCCGTTGCGGCAGGTTCCGGCTGTTACATCCACGTAGTAGAAAACACAGCGCTGAATTTAAAAAAGACGGCAGAAGCGAAGGGTGAATTAAAAGGCTTAAAGGCATTGGACAGGCTTTGTGAGAAATTCGGCGTTACGGAAACAGATCCATATGAAAAGGCGATCAAAGTAGCCGATATGGTATTGGCAGACTTGTATAAGCCGGAATACGAACAGATGGAACTGACGAAGAAGATGGCGTATGCGCCCCGCTATAAAAGGTGGGAAGAGCTTGGCATTCTGCCCGGCGGCGCAAAGTCAGAAGTTTTTAAAGGCGTCGTAAAATGTTCGACGAACTTGAACTCTGATCCGGTCGATATGCTGGTCGATTGTCTGCGTTTGGGTATTTCCACAGGCCTTTATGGGCTGACGCTGACGAACTTGTTAAACGACGTGCTTTTAGGAGAGCCTGAAATTCGCCTGGCGCCGGTTGGCCTGCGCGTGATCGATCCGGACTATATCA
>CALGIV010000075.1 GCA_937914785.1 uncultured Eubacteriaceae bacterium
TGCATCCTTCGTACCGCTTTCAATCACATCCGGATAAATCGTTCCCTGCAGCAGATATTCAATGTCTTGTAGTTTATGTGCTTCTTCCTCAAAGACACGGATAAATTCCTCGCCGATAATTTTGCGCTTCTGCTCCGGCTCCGTTACACCTGTAAGCTTATCCAAAAAACGCTGCTGCGCATTCACGCGGATAAAATTCATATCAAACGTCTCGCGGAAGGTCTTTTCCACTTCGTCGGCTTCATTCTTTCTCAGCAAGCCGTGATCGACGAAAATACAAGTCAGATTCTTACCAATCGCCCGATGCATCAGCACGGCGGCAACCGAAGAATCTACACCTCCGCTCAGCGCACAAAGCACCTTCTGGTCGCCGACTTCCTGTTTGATTTCTACAATCTTTTTCTGCGTAAAATCTTTCATACTCCAATCCTGCTCCATCCTACAAATTTCTTTCACAAAGTTTGTCAATACCTGAGTGCCATATTCGCTATGCGTGACTTCCGGATGAAACTGCACGGCATAAAACTTTTTACGGCTGTCTTCCATCGCGGCCGCCGGGCAGGCAGCAGTTCTGGCACTGATGTCAAATCCCGCCGGCACTTTGGCAACGTAATCGGTATGGCTCATCCAGCAAGCACTGGTTTGCGGAACGTTCTGAAACAACAAACTGCCCGCATCCACTATCTCAAGCGCAACCTTGCCGTACTCACGCGTCGTCGGACTGACCGTCTTGCCGCCAAAAACCTGCGCCATCAAATGCATTCCGTAACAGATACCCAGAATTGGTACCCCCAGTTCAAAAATGCGCGGATCACATACCGGCGCATTTGCTTCATAAACACTGTTCGGGCCACCGGTAAAGATGATACCCTTCGGCTTTGCTAAGGCAATTTCCTCAAATGCCGTATCGTACGGATAGATTTCGCAATAAACGTCCAGCTCGCGCACGCGCCGGGCAATCAACTGATTATACTGGCCGCCGAAATCGAGTACGATAAGCCGCTCCTTTTTCATCTAATAGTCGCCCCGGCTATAGTTTGATGCCTCTTTCGTCAGAAAAATACTGTGCGGGTGGCTTTCTTTTAAAGATGCCCCCGTAATTTGAATAAACTGCGTATCATTAATCAGCTCTTCAATCGTCTTGACACCGCAATATCCCATACTGGCTTTCAATCCGCCGACAAGCTGATAGATCGTATCGGACAGCGGCCCTTTATACGGCACGCGGCAGATCGGAAGAGCGTCTGCCCCATCGCGCCCTCGCTGCCCATCCCGCGGTAAGATTTAAAACTGCGTCCCTGATAAATGATCATCTCACCGGGACTTTCTTCCGTACCGGCAAACAAAGAGCCGATCATCACACAGGAAGCGCCGGCGGCAATCGCCTTCGAGATGTCCCCGGAATATTTAATCCCACCGTCGGCGACGACGGGCACACCGTACTTTGACGCCGCCTCAGCACAATCCATAATCGCCGTAATCTGCGGCACACCGATACCGGCGATCACGCGCGTCGTGCAGATGGAACCCGGCCCCATACCGACTTTGACCGCATCGGCACCCGCTTTGATCAAGTCTTCCGCCGCCTCTGCCGTCGCGATATTGCCGGCCATCAGCTCGATATCCGGAAAGGTATTTTTAAGCTCGGCGATCTTCCGGCCGACGTTGGACTGATGCCCGTGTGCCGTATCCAGCACGACGATATCGACTTTGGCTTCCACAAGCGCTTTGACGCGTTGAAGCGTATCCGCTGAAATCCCCACGGCTGCCCCAACGCGCAGGCGCCCCTGTTCGTCTTTCGCGCTGTTTGGGAACTTGATGGACTTTTCAATATCCTTAATTGTAATGAGCCCTTTTAGCATAAAATTTTTGTCGACTATTGGCAACTTTTCGATTTTGTATTGCTTTAAGATGCTCTCCGCTTCTTCCAGCGTCGTACCTTCCGGCGCGGTAATCAGCGTGTCTTTTGTCATCGCATATTTGATGAGTTTATCGGGGTCATCTTCAAACCGCAGGTCGCGGTTCGTAATAATCCCCACGAGTTTGCCGTTCACGGTGATCGGCACGCCCGAAATCTTATAACGGGCCGTCAAGTCCAGCGCGTCCTGAATTTTATGCTCAGGGCTTAAATAAAAAGGATCGACGATAACGCCGTGCTCACTGCGCTTTACTTTGTCGACCTCGCCGGCCTGTCGTTCGATCGTCATATTTTTATGAATGATGCCAATGCCGCCCTGACGCGCCAGCGCAATGGCAAGCTTTGCCTCCGTAACCGTGTCCATCCCCGCACTTACAATCGGAATGTTCAGCCGAATGTTTTTCGTCAGCTGAGTTTCCGTCTGCACATCCTTAGGCACAACGTCACTTTTACGCGGTATCAACAATACATCGTCAAAGGTCAGTCCTTCTTTTAAAATCTTTGCCATTGCCTTTCTCCTTTTCTTTCTATTTATTGCCGGCAGTCGAGCAGTAGCGGGCCGTAAAGCCCACCATATCTTTCTCGACGCGCCCGCGCTTATACAGATATTCCAGATGTGCCATCGCTTCTCCCGTGGCAAACCACTTTTGCTGATCGGAATATTTTTCCCACATATCTTCTCTTACGCTCCACGTCATTTTCGCGGCGACTTCGTAGCTCGTCATACTTTTCTTTGATGCCGCCAGAATATCTACCACCTCACTCAACCGTTCCGTATGATGATCAAAAAGCTCTGCAATGCGCGCCTTGATATCGAAATCATTGCTTCGATGGCCGCAGAGCAAGTGCTCTACATCCAATTGATTCAGCATCGACAGACTGCTTAAATAACTGCCTAACGAATCAAAATTGTCCTTCCAGTACGTAATGTTCGACGAGATGTTGCCCAGCAGGTGATCCCCGCATAAAAGCACTTTTTTCTCCTTATCATACAGCCCGATATGACCCGGCGTATGACCTTCGAACAACACCGCCTCAAAAGAGTAGCCGCCGACTTCGAATACATCCCCCGCATTGACACCGATAATACGCTCGATACTGTTTTCTGTCGGTGTATTACGTACAAATGGCGCATCTTCATCTACCAATACCTCCGGCAGGCCGTAAAGCTTTGCCGTAAAAGCAAAATAGTCTGACGTACTGTTCATTTCACTGCGCTGCGTCAAATGCGCCTTATCATAGCGGCCGAGATAGATTTTAGGGCGCCTGTCTTCAATGGCCCGCATAATCGCAAAATGATCGGAGTGCAAATGCGTTGCGAGAAAGTCCGTATTGGCATAAGAAAAATCCAGGCTTACCATCGCTTCGAAGAACGCCGCCTTTGAAGCCGGTTCGTTAAACCCACTGTCGACGATAAGATTCTTTTGCCCTTCAAGTCCTTTGATAAAATAAGTATTTACAGATTTTAACGGGCTTTCCGGAAGCGGCACATTGATAAGATAGATATTTGGTAAAACTTCCTGATACATACTGCTTGTCCTTTAAATGCTTCTAAATTAATATACCTATTATATACACAATCGCCCCCAAAGACAAGATTGCATTTTAAAAAACCAAAAACATTGCCTTTTACCATAAAGATGTGGTAATATATAGCAAAATGTGAACTATCTGCAAACAGCTTTCTAAAAGAAAGGAGGCGCAGTGAATGAAATGTGTCTATTGTCTGAAAGATTTTGACTCGACGACAAAATACTGCCCGCACTGTGGGAAAAAAGCATTGCGCGAAGAAGCGGTACAACCCTTTATTCAAAACAGACCGTCCAGGCCGCAACCCAAAACCGATGAGACGCCGCTGGATAAAGCAATTGTGCCCGATGTCTTCAACGGCAAGCGGGATGAAGCCTCTGCCTTCGATAAAGAAGGAGACATACTTGATTTTGAAGAAGAGGATGATGATATTTTTGATGTTGAGGATGTAGAAAAGCTCACTGATGAATACGACCGCCTGTTTACAGCCTATGAGCAAACCCTGCCAATTCCCGAAGAGGAGCTGAACAGGCCCATTGACCGGGACGACGTGTATGAAGATATTGGCTACAAACCGGACAGGCAACGCGCGACAGCCGGACAAAAGAAAAGCAATCGCGGCTTTCTGCTAATTATCATTCTGGCAATCGTCGCCATTTCAGCCATTGTATTTTTTGTGTTTTTCCGCGGTGGCCTGCCCGGCAA